>LCJH01000011.1 GCA_000999595.1 Microgenomates group bacterium GW2011_GWA2_44_7 | reverse complement strand
CTCGACTGCTCCTTGATGAACCATATTTTAACTTTTTGGATCTCCTTCCTGGCCGCGAGTGGTAACAATAACACCACTTCTCGTGACAACGACGGTTTCTTCAAAAGCTGCAGATATTTTACCATCGAGGCTAACTATTGTCCAACCATCTCCTTTACTACCTTTTCTCATTCCATCCAGGCCTATTTGGCTCCCGTAGGCTACTTCACCTGATCCAGCGGTGTAAATTACCTCGATGGCCAGTCCCATCCCAACCTCTATTTTAGGAGATTGTTCTCCATCAACAAACACGCAAGGGATGAACGGGTCTTCGTGAAGATGTTTGCCTATCCCGTGACCAGAGAGAGCGGCAACCGGGCTAAATCCTTCCCTTTTTACCGTTGCTTCAATTACTCTGGAAATGTCACTTATGTTTCTGCCTACTTTAGTTGTTGATATGGCTTTGGAGAGTGCCAGTCGGCCGATCTCCAGCATTTTTTGATTCTCCTGAGAAAGCTTTCCGACACCGACAGTGGTGGTGGTATCGCTATGCAAGCCTTTGAAAAATAATCCGACATCAAGACCGACGATGTCACCTTCCTGAAATTTGTAGTCGTTGGGTATGCCGTGAACTACTCCGTCGTTAATGTCTATGCAAGTAGCCCAATGGTATCCTGGCTCCATTGCAAACGACACTTTTGCTCCCGCTTTAATAATCAGTTCCCTTGCCAGATCATCGATTTCTTTGCCGGTTGTACCGGGGCGAACAGTTTGAGCGAGTTGTCTTTTTATTCCCGCCAAAATTTGTCCACCTTCGATCATCATGGCCATTTCTTCTTGGGTTTTAAGATAAATCATTGCTTGGGCTATTGGGCTATTTACTGATAGAACTTAGGTTTTCTAATGGCCCGAATCGATAGGTAATTCTCTTAAGTACCTCATTAAACACCGCCTCGATGGGCATATTGGCATCAACCTCGGTGACGATCCCTCGCTCTTTAAAATATTCAATTACCGGTACAGTTTCTTGGTGATAATTTTTAAGCCTTGCTTTAATCGTGACTGGCGTTTCGTCAACTCGCCTAATAAGTGGTAAGCCATCATAATCACAAATTCCTTCTGATTTTGGTGGCTTGCTATTAAAGTTAAAGACTTGTTCCATCTCGCCACTACAGATGAGCCTGTCTAACAGTCTGCCTACCGCAACCTCATCGCTTATGCAAAGGACAACGACAAAATCAATCTTTTCACCACGCATGGCGAGAAGTTTCTCGATGTCCTTCGTTTGAGTTAGTTTCCTAGGACAACCATCCAATATCATATTCTCTCCGACGGGGACGGTATTTAACCAATCTTTGGTCAAGAAATATATATGGCCGTCAGAAACTAAGCCTCCACTATCTAAAACTCCTTTTAGCTCCCTCCCAAGCCCGGAGTCGTTCTTTGCTATTTTCCTTAACTCACGACCCGACTCAAAAACTTGCGCATCGAGTTCGTCTTTCAGCCCTTGAGCACAGGTACCCTTCCCAGCTCCCTGGGGTCCCTCTAAGACAATAATCATTTTTCCAAAAATCCCTCATATGAACGCATAACCAACATTGATTCCACCTGTTTTACCGTCTCTAACACAACCGAGACCACAATAAGCATTCCTGTTCCTCCGATTGTCAAATTGTTAATGCCCGTTATTTGCTGAGCAACAGAGGGCATCACGGCGATCGCCCCTAGGAAGAGAGCCCCAAACAAAGTAATTCTGTTGGAAATATGATTTAAGTATTCCACGGTTGGCTCGCCTGGTCGAATTCCCGGGATAAAGCCCCCGGATTTCCTTAGATCCTCAGCGATCTTGGGTGGGTTAAACACAACCGCGGTATAAAAATAGGTAAAGCCGACAACTAATACAAAATAAACCAAATTGTAAGTAACGGTTGTTGGCTGAAATGTTGCGGCTAAACTTCTGGCAAAATCAGCAAGCTGGGCGTTTGGGGTCTGGCCTAAAAATTGGCCTAACATGCCGGGAATCAAGACTAAAGATACCGCAAAGATTATCGGAATTACTCCCGCTTGATTAATTCTTAGAGGCAAATGGGTTGACTCCCCGCCAAAGACTCTTCCTGCTCGGATTCTTTTGGCATATTGTACGGTAATGTTTCGACTGGCTTCATTAGTAAACACAATCGCGACTATTACCGCAAAGGTCAGACCGGCTAGAATTACATAATTTAAAGGATTAACGGCTGTCTGAATGCCGGTTGAAGTCTGGAAAAAAATAACCGGCAGTCTCCCCACAATGCCGGCGAATATCAGCAAAGAGATTCCATTTCCGATACCATGTTCTGTAATTAGCTCGCCCATCCACATTAAAACAATCGTCCCGGCTGTCATGGTAATTATTAAGTAAATAATATCTAAAGGTCCAAGCACACCAACTAGTCCAGCCTGTTTTAGTATGGCCAGTATCCCCAAAGATTGAAGCGCCGCCAGGGGTACCGTTAGCAACCTTGTGTATTGATTGATCTTTTCTCGTGCATACCCACCTTCTTTTTGCATTTCCTCGATTTTGGGGAAGACTATTCCTAGAAGTTGGAAAATAATTGACGAGTTGATATAAGGGTTAAGACCTAAGGCCATTATGGAAAAGTTGGCCAGGGATCCTCCAGAGAAAATATCAAGAAGATTTAAGAATTGATTGGATGAAAATAAACTGCGTAAACCCTGCAGATCCACACCCGCGGCCGGAATATGTGCAGCAAAGCGAAAGGCTCCCAACATCGCCGCCGTGAAGAGAATTCTTCGGCGAACATCCGGCGTACTGACAATCGCCCTAATGACTTTTTGTACTTTTTCCAGCATCTCTGTTTTCGCCCAGAACCTTTCCCCCTGCTTTTACAATCTTAGCAGAAGCGCCTTTAGAAAGGGGGACTTTAATAATTAAAGGAATATTAATCTCTCCCTCACCTAATATTTTTGCACTACCGGCATTTATAATACCTGCTTTTATCAGTGATTCGTTCGTTACCTCGCTGCCACTTGGCAAAATATTTAGGAATTTGATGTTGACGCCAATTAATTTTTTGGGTTTGGCATTAAAAACCCCTTTTCCTCGAAGAAGGGGTAACCTTTTAAGAAGTGACTTTTTTGTTTTTGTGCCTTCAAATAGGGGTCCTATCCGCTCTCGCGACTTTTGTCCTTTTTGTCCACGACTTGACGTGTGGCCCCCTTTACCGCTCCCTATCCCTTGCCCCTTTCTCTTAGCAGCCGTTTGCCCAAGTTTTGCTAGTTTATGAATAGCTATTTCAATCATAGTTGAGTATTGTTGAGTCTTTTTAATGCTTCAAGGGTCGCGTAGACATTCGTAGCTTGGTTCTTGGTCCCGAGAACTTTACTGGAAATGTCCCGAATCCCGGCAGCTTCAACGACGGCTCGGACTGCACCGCCGGCGATGACTCCCGACCCCGGAGGTGCCGGTTTAATAAGAACTTCTGCCGCTCCAAATTTGACTCTCACCTCGTGAGGAATTGTCGCCCTAACCATCGGAACAGTAATGAGGTGCCTTTTAGCATAACTCGTACCCTTTTTTACGGCGGTAGAAACATCTCCTGCTTTACCTAAACCTACTCCAACTCTTGCTTTCTTGTCGCCGACAACTACCAACACTGAGAAACCACGCTTGTTTCCACCCTTCGTTTTTTTAGAAACACGGTTGACTTGAACAATCTTTGCCTCAAATTCGTCTGACCCGTTTGTTTCGCCTATTCTAATGGTTGCCATTTTATAACTTCAGACCTCCTTCTCTCGCTCCTTGGGCAACAGCCGCAACTCGTCCATGAAATTGTCGACCATTGCGATCAAAAACGATCTTTGTAATTCCTTTGGCGATTGCTTTTTTTGCGACACCCAGGCCAACAGAGCGTGCTTTCTCTACTTTTGTCCCGCTTTCACTTTTTCTGTCGATAACGGTAAAGAGCACCTTGCCGGTCTCACTCTCAACGACCTGAGCTAAAGTATGTTTGGACGATCTGGCAACAACCAATCGATAGCCTTTTCTCGTCACGACTTGACCTGAGACAAGGTCTTTTTGCAGGGCTCTTTCAGACTTTTGTTTGGGTACTGATTTATTTTCTGTAAATTCAGTTTTCTTCGTTTGTTTCATAGATTGATATCTTGTGAGTTTATTTAGCTCCGGCAGCACCGGAGGCAGCCTTGGCCGCTTTGCCGGCCTTGCGGCGTATCTTTTCATCTAAATATTTTATTCCTTTGCCCTTATAGGGTTCAGGCGGACGAACATTTCTTATATCGGCAGCGACTTTACCTACTATTTGTTTGTTGATCCCTAGGACGGTTACTTTATTATTTTCAACTTCAAGTTTTATTCCATCAGGCGGTTTAATTACGACCGGATGGGAAAAACCTACTGCGAGAGTCAAATTCTCCCCGGTTAAAGTTGCGCGGTAACCTGTTCCGACTAATTCCAGGGATTTACTCCAGCCTGCGGTCACTCCCTGGACGGCGTTGGCGATTAGTGTTCTAAATAATCCCGTGAGGGCGGCGGTCATCTTTTCTTCACTATCTGTCGACACCTTAGCCGTGCTTCCATCGCTTTGCACTTTAATGCTCTGCGGAATTAGTACTGATAGGGCTCCCTTTGGACCTGACACCACAACTTCTCCTTCACGTAGTTCTACAGTTACCCCCGAAGGAATAGTTATAGGATTTTTCCCGATTTTGCTTACCATACTTTACAAATTACCTCGCCTCCTAATCGTTTTTTTCTTGCTTGCGATCCGGACATTACTCCTTTGGAGGTGGAAATAATGACAAGGCCTTTGCCACCTAAAACCAAGGGAATTCTACCAGAGCGGACATAGATTCTTACGCCTGGCTTTGAAACCCTGCCAAGTCCGGTAATTGAAGGATTACCATCGACGTATCTTAACCGAAGCACCAACTTCCGGCTTTTACCGTCATTTTTTTGATCAACAGACTGGATATACTTTTCCCTTACCAAAACCTCTCCTACTGCCATTGTCAGTTTTGTAAAGGGGGCTGTCACTTCCTCTTTTCTTCTGAGAGTCGCGTTGGTTATCCGGCTAAGTAAATCTGATAAATGATCATTAACGCTCATATTTTTACCATGAGGCCTTTCTAACTCCAGGCAGTTCACCCTTATGGGCAAGTGCCCTGAAACAAAGACGGCATAGGCCAAATTGTCTTAAATATCCCCTTGGACGCCCGCAAAGCTGGCAGCGGTTGCGATAGCGTATCTTAAACTTTAATCGACCGTCTTTTTGTTTTACTATTTTTGATGTCTTGGCCATTTTTATTATTTGTCCTTTTTAAAAGGTAATCCGAGCAATTTTAACATTCGATAGGAACTAGCATCGTTTTTTGCGCTGGTAACGAGGGTTATCTCCATGCCGCGGATTTTGTCAATTTTCGTGTAGTCTACCTCGGGAAATACTATCTGCTCTCCAAGGCCGATGGTTAAATTGCCCCGACCGTCAAAACCGGCGGCGGATATACCCCTAAAATCTCTCACCCTAGGCAATACGATATGAAAAAATTTTTGTAAAAAGTCGTCCATTCTTGTTCCTCGAAGAGTACAACTTACACCGATCGGATCACCTTCTCTTAATTTGAAGCCGGCAATCGATTTCTTAGCTAAATTAACTCTCGGTTTTTGACCAGCAATCGCCGTTACATCAGCAATCACATGCTCAAGTACTGACTTATTACTGGCCGCTTCTTTGGTCCCAACATTAATGACAACTTTAATGATTTTAGGGACAGCCAATGGATTTTCCAGCTTAAGTTCTTGCATGAGAACTGGCAATACCTCACTAGTGAATTTCTCAGAAATTTGGGTCATATCGCTTCCTTGCACTTTCTACAGATTCTTAATTTTTTCCCCTGTCTATCGACCTCATAACCTATTCGGGTCGGCTTATTACATTTAGGGCAAATTATGGCAATGTTCCCCATCGGCAGGGGATGTGCTTTTTCAATCATTTCGCCCGCGCGTCCTCCCCTGGCTTTGAGGTGCTTTTTATAGAGATTAATCCCGGTTACTAGGACGCTGCCTCCTCTGATTTGCGGGAGAACTCGTTCGACCTTACCGGTCTTTCCCTTATCTCGACCGGCTGTTATTTTTATGTTATCGCCTGATTTGACTTTCGACATAGTAATTTAGAGTACCTCTTGGGCTAGTGAAACGATCTTGTTAAAACCCTTTTCTTTTACTTCGCGAGCTACCGGTCCAAAAATTCTCGATCCACGTGGGTTTCCTTCGGCATCGATAATTACCGCGGCGTTATCATCAAAACGAATATAGGACCCGTCTACGCGTCGTCTGTTCTGCCTCACGCGTACGACTACCGCTTTTACCATCTCGCTATCTTTGACCGTTCCATTGGGATCAGCGGCGGTGACAACAGCACCGATAGTGTCCCCTAAACTGGCGTAAGTTCGACGTGATCCTCCATACACATGGATCATGCGAAGTCCTCTGGCGCCGGTGTTATCGGCGGCGACCAATATAGATCGTAACTGAATCATAAGGCTATACCTTTCCTTTCTTAATGGTTTTTCCGGCGGTGGCCGCTTTGGGTGCCACCGTTTTTTTGGGTTTCTCCATGGTTTTTGACTTACTTTCTTGGCTTGGCTTTATATCCTTTACGCTTGCCGCTGGTCTATCTCTTTTTGACTTTCCACCGGCCTCTATTACTTTGACAATTGCCCATTTTTTGGTACGCGAAATCGGTCGAATTTCTTTAAACTCCACTTTGTCGCCTACCTTGCTTCCAATTTCATCATGGACATGAAAGTTTTTTGTTCGTCTAACGGCCTTGAGATAAAGGGGGTGTTGGGAAACGGAGGACACCTCGACGACGGCAGTTTTTGCCATGGCACGGCTGATAACAACACCGGTTTTAATTTTTGCCATTGGCTGTTCCTTTCATTTGCTTACCCTTTTCCAGGGTCATCATTGCGGCGATTTCTTTCCTCTTTTTAAAGTAAAGGTGCACGTCTTTGTTTCCTTTTTGGACCATTCTTTCGAGTTTTATCTTCACCGCTTCATTTCCAAGCTCTTTGGCCGCCTTTTTTAAAGCCGGTCCATCCATTAATTTTATTTGTTCAATTTTTGTTTTTCTTTTTGTCATTTTTTAACAATTCTTGTGGGAAATGGCAGCTTTGTCGCAGCAGTTTTAAAGGCTTCATAGGCAATTTCTTCGGCGACGCCGGCAATCTCAAAAAGGATTTTCCCCGGTTTGACCACAGCGACATATTTTGAAATGTCACCCTTGCCGGAACCCATACGTACTCCGGCGGCTTTTTGGGTTATCGGTTTATCAGGGAAAACTCTAATCCATATCTTTCCGCCTCTTTGAGTGTGATGGGCAATTACTTTTCTTGCGGATTCGATCTGGGCCGAGGAGAACCAACCGGCGCCGAGACTTTTGAGTCCATACTGACCAAAGGCAATTGCGTTCCCAGCCATGGCCTTTCCCGTTCGGGTACCTCTAAACTGTTTTCGGTATTTTGATCTTGATGGTTGTAACATAAGTTTTTCGGTCGACTGATTTTAACCGGTTATTTCTCCTTTATATACCCACACCTTAACGCCGATATAGCCGGATTTGGTCAAGGATGGTGCGCTGAAATAATCAATATTTGCCCTTAGGGTCTGAAGAGGTATCTTACCCTCATGATAAGCTTCCCTCCGCGCAATTTCAGCTCCGGCGATTCGGCCACTGATAACTACTTTTATCCCTTTTGCTCCAGCGGACAAGACCCTCTCCATTGTCCGTTTAACTACCCGTCGGTGAGGCATTCGCTTTGCCAATTGTTCCGCGATCCGGTTGGCAATTAAATAGGCTGAAATTTCCGGTTCCTTGACTTCCTCGACTATCAAATCTACTTTCGGTGGTTTCTCGCCTTTGGCTGTCTGCACCAATTCCAAAATGAACTTCTTTAACTCTTCCGTCCCAGAGCCGGATCGACCGATGACCATACCCGGTCGACTGACGATTACTTTTATGCGCAGTTCTCTGGGTGATCGATCAATTTCTACCCGCATTACACCTGCCATTTTCAACCTTTCCAGGAGCGCTTTTCTCAGGACTACATCCTGTAATACCATCTTTTTGTAGTTCTTTTTATCCGCAAACCACCTTGACTTCCAGGAAAATCCCTGGATATGGCCTAAACGAAATGCTTCCGGATTTACTTTCTGTCCCATATTATCGACTTTCTAAAATTACGGTGATATGTGAATTCTTTTTTTTGATAATACCCCGATCAAAGCGAGATCCGTGAGATTTATCCGCTCTTTTAGCGGCTTTCCCCTCGTCCACAAAAATTTCTTTAAACTTTAATGATTTTTGGTCAATTTTAAGATTGTGAGAGGCGTTGGCGATCGCTTGCCTTATTGTCTTTGCCAAGGGCAACGCTGCGGCTTTGGGAACAAATTCCAATTGGCTAAGTGCCATTGCCGGTGACAGCGCTTTCACATGGTCCACCAGTTGGCGTATCTTCCTCGGACTCATTCTGACGAATTTATTTCTTGCTTTGATTAGTGTCATAATTCTTGTTTTTATGTCTTTTCGAGTAATCGCTTTACAATCTGTCCATGACCGATAAATTTGCGGGTTGGGGCAAATTCTCCCAAACGATGTCCGACCATTGCTTCGGTTATATATGTGTCTTTAAAATCTTTGCCGGTGTGAACTTTAAATGTAAATCCGACAAATTCGGGTGGAATCTGACAAGCCCGAGCCCACGTTTTTATCGCCTCATTTTTGCCCCCCGTGATCTGCTTCTTCACCTTGGCGAGTAACTTTGGATCTATATATGGCCCTTTTCTTGAACTTCTTGACATATTATTTGTTTCTCCTTTGAACGACCATCTTATTTGAATAACGAGTTTTACTCCTCGTCCTTTTGCCGCGTGCTGATTTCCCCCAGGGGGTCTTTGGAGGCATTCCCTCTCCTGAGCGCCCCTCACCGCCACCGTGCGGGTGAGATCTGGGGTTTTGGGCGGTTCCTCTGACAGTCGGGCGAATACCCATATTTCTTTTACGTCCGGCTTTGCCAAACCGGATGTTCTTCCATTCAATATTTCCTACTTGACCAATGGTGGCATAGGCACTGCTAACTATTCGCCGTACTTCACCAGAGGGAAACTTGACGAGCGCCATTTTTCCTTCAAAACCCTGAATCGTGGCCAAGCAGCCTGCGGATCGTAAGAGTTGTGCGCCCTTACCGGGGGTCAGCTCCAAACAATGTATCGGCATGCCTACGGGGACGGCTGATAAAGGCAGCGCATTCCCGGGTTTAGGATCAGCGGTTGGTCCTGCCACAACCGTTTCTCCAAGTTTCAAGCCTTCCGGCATCAAGATATAACGCTTTTGGCCATTAGCGTAATTTACCAAAACTAGATTAGCAGTTCTATTGGGGTCATATTCAAAAGAAGTAACAATTCCCGGGATTTCTCTTAGGTCCCGCTTCCAATCAATGGCGCGCAGGAAGCGTTTTGACCGTCCACCTTGATGGCGAACAGTTACTCGGCCGGTATTGTTCCTCCCTGACCGTTTGGGAAGAATGGTGATCAGCTGCTTTTCGGGTTCTCTTTTAAAACCGTGGGTGGTGAGTATCCCCGAAAATCTCACTCCGGGGGTAACCGGTTTAATAAGTCTTAAACTCATTATTGCTTACCTCCTACTTGATCTTTTTGGTTCCCAGATTCAAAAAGACTCAGAGTCTGACCAGGGGCCAATTTAACGATCGCTTTCTTGGTAGGTGAACCAGAAACAAGCTTGGCCCTACGCCCAAACCGTCGTCCTTTTTGTGGGATGGTCACGGTAGACACGCTAATTACGGTCACTGAATACAGCTCTTTAACTGTTTTGGCAATGCTTCTTTTGTCGGCCTCACGCTGCACCATAAACGTATAACATGAGCGGGCCGCTTCTTTCATTGTTTTTTCCGTGATTAGTGGTTTTAAGAGCATTATTTTGATACCTTTCTCTTTTTTGGCTTACTTGTTGCGGGGATAGAGGACGGTGTAAAAATTACCGCTTCATTTTCCAGCACGCAATAGGCATTTAAACTATCGGCTGGTATCATCGAGACGTTGCTTAAATTTCCGATGGCCCTACTAATATTGACCGCCTTCTTTTCCGGAGCGAATAATACTTTTTTCTCTGAGAGCCCCAATTTACTAAGAAGGTTTATGGCAGCTTTCGTTTTTGGTTCCAGTTTTTCAAGACCGGAGACAACCATGACACCCCCTTGTTCTGCTTTGGCAATTAAGGCAGAAACAAATGCTCCATGGGCCATTTTTTTTGACATGACACGATGATAGTTTTGTTGACCTGTCGGTCCGTGGGCGACTCCACCCCCAACAAAAATAGGAGCACTTTTTGAACCGTGTCTGGCTCGGCCGGTGTGCTTTTGGCGATACCATTTGGCTGTCGTTTTAGAAGATTCCCCCCTGGTCATCGCTTTGGCCAAACCTCTTCTGTGATTTGATTGCCAAACATTAACTGCCTGAATTAAAAGCTTTATATTTAGCTTCTGTCCAGGCACGGTTTCAAACTTGGCGGTTCCGGATTTTTCCCCCTTAAGATTGTAGACATTTAACGTTGTCATTTGCTGTTCTCCTGTTCTTTTTGTGCATCCATGGCTTTCTTAATGGCTTCCACGGTTTTGCTTTCTTTCTCAGCGGCTCCAGCTACTTTGGCCATCTCTTCTTGCTCTCGTGCGATAGCTTCTCGATCAAGAGTGCCTGCTTGATCCATTAGTCCTTCAAATCGCTTTGCCTTTTTGCCGGTTTTCTGGATTTTTATCAGTCCGCCGGTAGAACCAGGAATTATTCCCTTGACAAAGATTTCCCCTATTTCTGAAACTCCCAAGACCGTTAAGTTTTTAACGGTTACTTGGTCATTGCCAAGATGGCCGGCCATGCGTTTGCCTTTATATACCCGACCAGGAGTCGTGGTTGACCCGATAGACCCAGGTGATCGCTCCCGATCCGATTGACCGTGGGTCCGTGGTCCGCCTTTAAAGTGATAGCGTTTTACTCCACCGGCAAATCCTTTACCCTTAGAGACCCCGGAGACATCGACGACGTCGCCGGGATTTAACACACTGGGAACCGATATCTGGTCACCAACTTTGATTTGTGTTAAATCGTTCCCTTCAACTAGGCGTATTTCTCGAAAAAAACGAGGAGCTTTCTTAGCTCCTCTTATTTGTCCTCTTTGCGGTTGTGTAGTGCGATTAAGCTCTCTTATACCGACCCCGACTTTAATCGCCCAGTAGCCGTCGGTGTTGGGCTGTTTAACTTGGGTGATGGTCATCGGAGATGACGAAATCACGGTAACCGGTACCCGATGGCCATCACGAGTATACCGCTGGGCAATTGCACTTTTAAATCCGAAAACAGTTCCTATCATAAGTTCTTAAAAGCACTAAAAAAGGTGCCGAAAGGCACCTTCTCTGGTTTTGTACCTTTGGCAAACCTTAAAATGAAGGTAAAGTTTTCACCTCCACAGTGTCTAGAATTTTAGCAGATCTGTCCTGAACCTGCAACGTGCGCAGCTTCATTTATTTTTATCACTTAAGTTTGAAGACAGACTAATCAGCCGAGGTTGGTAACTCCAATTGGCCGGACACGCACTTTTTGATTCTTATTATCCAACAACCCTGTAGTATCTTGCTCGCAAGGTACGGGTAATTTCAGTAGGGCTACCTAACACTTCAAATGTTGAAAGCTTAATTGGTTCATAAAACTGAACCCCAATTTTAGGATAGAGATTTCTGACTCCCGGGAGAAAACGAAAGTGATCCAATGTTGTCACCCCTGATGCGTGGGCCATCACTAAATAGCTATTATTTGGATTTTTGATCTGATTTATCAACAGGCCAATTCCGGTGCCCCAGCCTCCTTTGATGCCCATGGGACCTTCAGGTGAAAAGAGAACAACAGATCCGTCATTTATTTTTTCAGCGGCTACGGTGAGACTTTTATTATTTTTCGCCTGAGATTTGTCTCTTGGGAGCGGAGCTTTAAGACTTAAATGGCTACCGATCCATACCGACCATTTCGTACTCTTAAGCTCAGTGTGTCTTATATAGACAGGAATTATGTGTTTATCGATATTAGGACCCAAACCCAAAAAGTTAGCTGATGCCACCAAATAAACGTCCTGTCGTCTAGGTAACGCTGCCAAAATGGGAAAGATATCCAACTCGTATGGATGATTGCAAATAACCAACGCGGATCCTTTTTTAAGAATCCCTAAAGTCTTTTTTGAAGCAATTATGTCCATCCTTCCCCAGTGTTTCTCTATTATTTGTCTAAGAGCGACCGGAAGCGTGTTTCTTTCAATTGAAAAGTCCAGTGATTTGAAGAAACTTTTAAAAATAGACACGCCTACATCTTTATCTCTATATCAACACCTGCCGGAAGGTCTAAATGTGACAGCGCGTCCAGAGTCTTTGAAGTTGGATCAAGAATATCAATAAGTCGTTTGTGGGTTAACATCTCGAAGTGTTCACGTGCATTTTTGTCAACGTGGGGAGAAGTGGTTACGACAATTACTTTTCGATCTGTAGGAAGTGGAACAGGGCCGACAACTTTTGCCCCTGTGGAGAGTGCTGTCTCCAAGATTTTAGCGGCCGTCTCATCGACAACCCGATGGTCGTATGATTTTAGACGAACTCTAATTCTTCCCTTAGCCATATGGGCAAAAAAGCAGGTTAATGTGCAAAACTAGGAAATTACCTTAACAATGGCTCCCGCACCGACAGTTCTTCCTCCCTCACGGATCGCAAATCTTTGTCCTTCTTCCATCGCGACTGGATAGATAAGCTTTACCTTCATCTTGGCATCATCGCCTGGCATAACCATCTCTATTCCTTCAGGTAGAGTCACTTCGCCGGTTACATCGGTTGTTCTTATATAAAACTGTGGCCGGTAGCCCGAAAAGAAGGGTGTATGACGTCCACCTTCTTCTTTCGTCAGAACATAGACCTGAGCCTCAAATTCGGTGTGGGGGGTGATTGATCCCGGTTTAGCAATAACCTGACCGCGCTCCACTTCGTCTTTTTCAATTCCCCGTAACAAGAGACCAACGTTATCCCCGGCTCGACCTTCGTCTAGCGATTTTCGAAACATTTCTACTCCGGTAACGACTACTTTCTTGGTTGCTTTAAGTCCAACTAATTCTACCTCTTCTCCAACTTTCAAAATTCCTCGTTCAACCCTTCCGGTGACAACGGTACCTCTCCCCTTAATCGAGAAAACATCTTCAATTGGCATTAAAAACGGCTTGTCAATGTCTCGGACCGGGTCAGGAACAAAGTCATCAACCGCTTTCATCAGTTCCATAATTGCTTCTTCTGCTTTTGGATCACCCTCTACTGCCTTGAGAGCGGAGCCACGAATGATTGGTACCTTGTCTCCGGGATATCCGTATTTAGTTAACAATTCCCGAACTTCCATCTCAACCAAATCCAAAAGTTCAGCATCGTCGACCATATCGGTCTTATTCAAAAAGACCACAATTGCCGGTACGTTGACCTGATTTGCCAAAAGAATGTGTTCTCTTGTCTGAGGCATAGGGCCGTCAGGAGCGGAGACTACTAAAATCGCTCCGTCCATTTGGGCGGCCCCGGTAATCATGTTCTTGATATAGTCGGCGTGTCCCGGAGCATCGATATGGGCATAATGGCGCTTATCGGTCTCATATTCTGAATGGTGAAGATTGATAGTTACTCCCCGAGCTCTCTCTTCAGGTGCGCTGTCAATGTCTTGATAAGCCTCAGCCTTGGCTAATCCCTTCTTTGCCAATACCGTTGTAATGGCAGAGGTGAGAGTGGTTTTACCATGGTCAACATGGCCGATTGTACCGATGTTAACGTGGGGCTTGGTTCGTTGAAAGGTTGCCATATTTTCAAAAAAAATCCACCAACGAGTGGTAATAGGATTGTAGCAAGCGGTCGCCTCTTTACGCAAGAGGGAATTTCTTTATCCTCTTGCTCGCGATTTCCTTTATGAGGCTGTCGTTCTCTTGGTCACAATGGCCTCGGCGATGTTCCTAGGAACCTCAGCATAGTGCGATGGTTCAACATAAGGCGAGGCACGACCCTGAGTGAGTGATCGAAGTTTAGTGGTATAACCAGATAGCTCAGCAAGAGGTACCAATGCCAAGACCACCCGTAAATGGCTTCTCGTTTCTGTCCCTAAAATCTGGGCTCTTTTACTGGATAGATCTCCGATTACTTCTCCCAAAAATTCCTCAGGCGTGGTTACCTCAACCTTCATTATCGGCTCAAGAAGAACCAGATTTGCCTGTTTGGCGGCGGCTTGAAGTGCCATGCTGCCTGCGATCTTAAAAGCGATTTCGGAACTGTCTACATCGTGATAAGTTCCGTCGTAAACCGCAACTTTAACATCAACCAGGGGAAAGCCTGCCAGTACGCCGTTTTCTTCTGCCTCTTTAATTCCTTTCTCTATAGCCGGTATAAATTCATTAGGAATCGCTCCTCCCTTGATTTCAGAGATAAATTCATT
>LCJH01000010.1 GCA_000999595.1 Microgenomates group bacterium GW2011_GWA2_44_7 | reverse complement strand
GAAGTTGAGGCTATCGAGGCAGTTTTGAGGAAATATGGTTTTCCAGATTATCGAAATTTCCTTTTCCGTAGACAGGGTGAGGAGTATAAAGATGTTGCTGAAAACTTAATGCCAGATGTCCTTATCGAAGATGATTGCGAAAGTATCGGTGGGGAAAAAGAGATGACTTACACGAATATAAGCCCGGAAGCAAAAAAGAAGATTCACCATATCCCGGTGAAAGAATTTATAGGAATTGGCCACTTGCCCAACGAGCTTGCCCAGCTGGCTAGTTATTGATGACAACAACGGCGGCGTTTTTAATGTATGGTTCTTTATTTTTAGGCTCTGTCTGTGCTAGTATAGAAACTGTCACTTATGAATGACCCAGGTGAAGAAAAGTTTGGCTTACGGAATTGATTTCGGGACAACCAATACAACCATCGCACTGGTTGCGGGGGATCGGCGGGCACGGACACTAGGGATAGACAAAGAAGCAGCTGACGCTTCAGTTTTAAGATCGCTAATGTATGTTAGCCCGCAGAGAACGTTTCTCTTCGGGGCAGAGGCGGTGGAGGCGTATTTGGCAGATGTAGCGCAGGGTGAGCAAAGGAGAAAGAAATTAATCTACACCGGAAAGCATTTCAAAATGGGGAAGTTTTCTTTTGTGGCCGGATATGTGGGTGAGGAATGGGTGCCATTGATTTTAGAGATTGAAGAGGGAACCGGAGGAAGACTTCTGCAGTCTCTGAAGAGCGCACTCTCCAGCACGATGTTGAGGGAAATCGATATTTTCGGACGGTCAGTGTCCGTAGAAGAACTGTTATCAATTTTTCTGGGAGAGGTAAAGCGAAGAGCTGATGAGCTTGTCGGCGGTAAAGTTGATTCGGTAGTTATCGGCAAACCAGTACATTTCGTCGGTGAAAATGATGAGGGCGCCGTTAAACGTCTTAGAAAGGCAGCAGAGTTGGCAGGCTTTAAGGAAATAGAATTTGAATATGAACCGGTGGGAGCCGCTTGGGATTATGGTTTGGGATATGGAAACAATGAACAACTTATTTTTGTTTTTGATTTCGGGGGTGGGACACTGGACTTTTCAATTGTGAAGTTTCCGGAGCGAAAGATTCTGGGCACCGGCGGATTGCCATTAGGGGGAGATTTGATCGATTCGCAGATATTTATGTCAAAATTGGCAATGTATTTCGGAAGCGAGGCGAGGTATGGCCAGAATCAAATGAAGTTTCCGATGTCAATTTTTGAGCAGCTTAGGAGTTGGTATCAGATATCGCTTTTGAAGAAGGAGAGTTTTTTAGGCACGCTGGAGGATTTGCGCTATAAGTGTACGGATTTAAAAGCGCTGGAAGCTCTAAATTCTTTGGTGGTCAATAATTTGGGACTTGCACTTTATGAAGAGATTGATAGGGCGAAGAAGGAATTGTCATTTTACACTGAGGCGGAAATTAACCTTTGTGCAAAAGATATAGATTTTTCAGAAAAGTTTGTACGAGAAAAGTTTGAGTCGGTAATCGCAGAAGATCTGGCAAAGATCGATCAAGAAATTGCTGAGACACTGAAAGTGACAGGGGTGAAAGCGGAAGATATTGACTTTGTGGTTACAACGGGAGGGTCGTCACAGATACCAATCGTTAGGAAGCGGCTTGAGAAGGTATTTGGGGCAGGTAAGCTTCGGAGTCAAGAGACTTTTACAAGTGTGGCGGTAGGTTTAGCTTTAAGAGCCGCCGAGATATTTGGATAGATTATAGATGTATAAATTAGAATAAAATTTGAGTAGAATTAGGGACGTAGAAGATGAAAATTGCAGTTCTTTCTGATATTCACGACAACATCTGGAATCTAGCAAAGGCTATGATTTCGTTTAAGGTAATTGAAATTACCAAATGACAAAAGAAGAAAAGCTCCATCAATTAGCAATAATTTCCGACGAAGTTAGAAAATGTCAGCGCTGTGTACTTTTTAAAGCAGCCACGAGCGGTGTTCCCGGCGAAGGAGATGTCGATGCGAAAGTGATGTTTATCGGTGAAGGTCCGGGATTTAACGAAGATAAACAAGGGAGACCGTTTGTCGGTCAAGCGGGAAAGCTTTTAACGGAAACAATTGAAAGCTTGGGATGGAAACGGCCAGACGTTTTTATAACTAACGTTGTTCGTCATCGGCCACCGGAGAACCGGGATCCTCTTCCGGAAGAGATAACTGCCTGTGATGTTTGGACAGATAAAATAATAGAGTTGGTCGAACCGAAAGTAATTGTAACTCTCGGACGATTCTCGATGGCAAAGTTTATAAGCGGGGCGACAATCAGTAAGGTTCACGGTCAGGCAAGGCTTTCGAATTACAAAGGAAGACAGTATGTAGTCATGCCGATGTTTCATCCAGCGGCCGCACTTAGAGCCGGTGAAATGATGTCACAATTTAAAGCCGACTTTAAAAAGCTCCCGGAAGTAGTTAACATGAGTATCGATGATTTAGTCCCACCCCTGGTCAAAAAAGAAGAACCCAAAAATGATGTTGGTCCAAATCAAATGAACTTAATCTGATTATAAAAATGGAAGATAAGAAGAAACAGTTAAAGATTATTTCACTCGGCGGATTTGGGCGTGTCACCACTAATATGTTCGTTTATGAGTATGAAGAAGATGTTCTGCTTGTCGATTGTGGACTTGGCTTCCCGTCAGAGGAGATGCTGGGTGTGGATCTTTTAATTCCGGATATCTCATATCTTCAAGAAAAAAAAGATAAGATTAGAGGGCTGATTTTAACTCACGGCCATGAAGACCATATCGGTGGATTGCCTTATATAATCCCCCAGTTACCCAAGTTTCCTTTGTTTGCCTCGAGGTTGACGGCCGCATTGGCACAGGACAAACTAAAAGAGCTTTCGTTAAATACCAAAGTCAAGGTGTTAAACCCTGAGGGGAGTTTAAAACTTGGAAGTTTCATTATTGAACCTGTCCGGGTTTCCCATTCGATACCCGATACGTATCATTATTTTATAACTTCACCCGCCGGCACCGTGTATCATGGTAGCGATTTTAAATTTGACTTCACCCCTGTAGATGGGCTTCAACCGCAAATAGATCGAATCTCAAGATTAGCCGATAAGGGTGTAACACTGCTTTTATCGGATTGTCTCAGATCAGAAAGCGAAGGCTACACCCCATCAGAGATTACGTTAAATGAAACATTCGAACGCGAGATATCTAAAGCCACCGGTAGATTTATCGTTACCACCATGTCTTCGAATATTTCTCGTTGGCAACAAGCAATAGATGCTTCATTTAAGCATGGCAGAAAAGTAGCCCTGATAGGCAGGTCGGTCGACAAAAACATTGAAGTATCCAACCGGGTAGGTTTTCTTAAGATCCCGAAAGAGACCTTAATAAGACAAGATGAAATTCGCCATTTTCCGGACGCTTCTCTAACTCTTTTTGTCGCCGGGAGTCTTGCGCAATCAGGATCATCATTAGAAAGAATCGCCTTGGGCGAGCATCGATTTATCAAAATCCATCAAGGTGATCGTGTACTTTTTTCATCAGATTATATCCCCGGGACAGAAAATGCTATCCATCAACTGATAGATGTACTTACTAAAGCCGGCGCCACCGTTTCGTATGCCGAAATTTCTGATAATCTCCATGTTTCTGGCCACGGCGCTTCAGGCGACCAAAAGCTTCTGGTGGCCTTAACTAGGCCACGGTACATGCTTCCTACCGGAGGAAATTATCGGATGATGAAGCAATATAGTTTGATCATGCAACCAATGGGCTATTCCCAGGACAAAATTCTTGTCCCCGATGTGGGAGATGTTATTGTGGTAAAAGATGGTCTGGTAAAGATTGAGGGACACGTTGAGACTCGAGACATTATGGTTGATGGATTAGGCATAGGCGATGTTGGTAATGTTGTCTTACGTGATCGTAAAGTTCTGGCAGAGGAAGGCTTAGTAGTGATTGTGGCTCAAATAGATCAGGGGACCAACAGCGCGGTTGATAATATTGATATCATTAGTCGGGGCTTCGTTTACGCTGCTGCAACAGGTGATTTAATTGCAGAGGCCAAAGTTGTTGTTCAGCAGGCTTTAGCAAAAAGAAAAGGTCATCTGGACAATATTAGGTTAGCGCGGGAGACAATTATTGAGGCTCTTGACCCTTTCTTGTTTCAAAAAACACATCGACGGCCAATGGTTCTGCCGATTATAGTCGAGGCATAATTGAAACTCCAAATTTAAACGGTTCGTTGCTTCGTTTCCATACCTCTCGTATAATCTTATAGTCGCGTTACAGTATGATATTTCTAAGTACGGTATCAAATTTAAAACAAAATTAATTACTAATCTGCCTATGGCACATCGACGTCATACACCCTTTAGAAAAAATAAATTCAAATTCAAACTCAAACAGGAGACGGTTTATTCTATCGCTCTGGTTTTTCTCGTTGGGATCGCGCTGCTTATTACCTTGTCGTTTACACGGAAAGGAACGATTTTGTTGAGTTTAAATATGATGCTAACGAACGGTTTCGGTTGGACAGCAATTTTTTTACCACCAATATTAACCGTAGTAGCGTTGATGTTTACCAAGATGAAAAAACCGATAAACCAACCAAACACTCTCGTCGGCCTTTTACTTTTCGCCATGTCCTTAGGAGGTGTCAGTCGTGCCGGAATATTGGGACAAGAGATTTGGTTTGGGTTATCAACACTAATTACCGGAGCTGGAGCAGCCGTTGTTCTTTTAAGCGGGGCAACCATCGGCCTTTTAATTCTTTTCAATCTCTCCATCGAACAAGCTCTTGAGAATCTGGGTAAGATATTTTCAAGAAGAAAAGATCAGTCGCTACAATCTGCATTAAAGCCGGTTATCTCTCGGGAAGGGCCGATAAAAATTCAGAGACCGCAGGAACAGGGTAAACAGAATAAACAGCCGACATCTAAAGGATCAGAGGAGCTATTAACGCCTACGATGGTTGCCAATGTTTCAGGACGACCGGTCCCCTGGCAGTATCCGCCACTAAACCTCCTTTCAGATGGGTCAACCGGGAGTAAGGCAGACGCCGGCGACCCCAAAAACAATGCCGCGATTATTGAGCGAACGCTTGAGTCATTTGGTATTCGCGCAAATGTTGTTGAGGTTAATATCGGACCGGCGGTTGCTCAATATGCCCTGGAGGTCGCGACAGGAACTAAATTGTCAAAACTGACTTCACTTTCTAGCGATCTTGCCTTGGCTTTAGCTGCTCCCCATGGTCTTATCAGAATTGAGGCACCCATCCCCGGAAGAAACCGCGTAGGAATAGAATTACCACATCGCACACCGGAATTTGTCCCCCTAAAGAGGATTCTCGAAAGCGATTCGATTAAACACACGAAATCCAGAATCGCGGTTTCCTTAGGTTTGGATGTCTCTGGTACTCCACTGGCTGCGGATATCGGAAGAATGCCTCATGTACTGATCGCCGGTGCTACCGGTTCTGGAAAGTCGGTTTGTATGAACGCTTTTATTATGTCTATGTTGTTCAGGGCGAGCCCGGACGAAGTTAAGTTCATAATGGTAGATCCTAAGAGGGTCGAGCTTACGCAATATAATGGAATTCCACACTTATATTCTCCGGTTATTGTTGAGCCAAAAGCCGTTGTCTCGGCGCTTAAATGGGCGATAAGTGAAATGGAGGCTAGATACAAAAAATTCGCTGAAGTAGGGGTAAGGAATATTGAAGGCTATAACGAGCTTTCAGGCTTTCAAGCTCTTCCTTATCTGGTAATTATCATTGATGAACTGGCTGATATTATGCTCTTTGCCCCCGCTGAGGTTGAAGATTCAATTACCAGACTTGCCCAGATGGCTCGTGCGACCGGCATTCATTTAGTGGTCTCGACTCAACGGCCATCCGTTGACATTATAACTGGGGTTATTAAGGCAAATATTCCTTGTAGGATTGCTTTCGCTGTTTCGTCCTTAGTCGACTCCCGGGTAATTATCGATCAACCGGGGGCGGAAAAATTATTAGGTCGAGGAGATATGCTATATATCGCTCCGGACCAAGCTAAGCCCGTCCGTATCCAAGGCGCGTTTGTCTCCGATAGCGAGATAAAACGGGTAATAGAGTTTATTAGAAAACAAGGAGTTGAGCCGGAATATTCTTCGGCGGTGACCACCCTACCGGTTTCCGGTGGTGGTAAGGGATTTTCCGCAGAGGCTACGGAGGAAAGAGATGAAAAGTTTGAGGAAGCGGTAAGACTTATCTGTCAGACCAAAACCGCCTCCGCCTCTTTTTTACAAAGAAGACTGTCTTTAGGGTATGCGAGGGCGGCTAGAGTTCTGGACCAGCTTCAGGCGGCAGGGGTGGTTGGGCCTGGCGAAGGCAGCAAGCCTAGAGATATTTTAATTCGTGACGCCGATGAATTTTTACAGAAAATCGAAGGTATCGATGCGGCAAGTTAGATACGGTTGTAGAAATACCTAGGCACAATATGCAAACTGTAGGACAGCTCCTTAAGAAAACGCGAGAGCAAAAACAGCTGACACTTGAGGAAATTGAAAAAAAGACAAAGATTCGTATCAGATATCTTGAAGCGCTAGAGGTAGATGACTATAGAAGCCTACCGTCGGCGATTGTCGCCAAGGGCTTTATAAAAAACTACGGTAATTTATTAGAGTTACCCCTAACTACACTGTTGGCTCTTTTCAGAAGAGATTTTATAGAAACCGATACGGGACAGGTCGTTCCGCGGGGGATCGTCAAACCTCTTGATCGCACACCAACAATTAGTTGGACACCCACCAGGACGGTTGTCACACTAGTTAGCTTGGTAGTTTTAATATTTGTAGCCTACTTCATCCGGCAATTAGTCATACTAGGGGCAAACCCGGGCTTGTTTGTCGAAAATCCGAAAGAGAAAGAGGTATTAGCCCAAAACCTTGTCAGAGTAAACGGTAAGACCGATCCGGACTCGACCGTAATAGTTAATCAACAAATAGCCAGTGTTAACAATGAGGGAGTTTTTCAAGCGGTCATTGAGTTACCCTCGGGGCAAAACTCAATTTTGGTGACCGCTACTTCCAAGTCAAAGAAGTCAACAAAATTAGTTCGAACGGTTTTTGTAAAGTAGGAGAAATAAGCAACAGGACAAAAAGTCCGAAGCTGGAAGTTGACAGAAGGTTGACGATCGGGTAAGTTTGGGCTATGGCAGATATCGTCCGAATGGCGCTTACATTCGCAATTGTTTCTTTAACGATTGTCTTTATTTTTTTAGGGGTACAAATGTACAAAATTCTCGGTGAAGGTAAGAAGTCTGTAGAAAAGATGAATAAGATGCTTGACGACATGGGTATTATCACCGGATCAATTGCCAAACCGATCGCCGACGCTTCGGGTTTTTTTGAAGGCCTCCATAAAGGAATGAAGTTCGTAGGCTCGATTTTCGGAAAAGAAAAGACCCAAAAGAAAGAGGAGTAATATGGAAGAACCAGAACAGCCATCTGGTCGAGACGCCTCGCGTTTCATTGGTGGATTTATCGTAGGAGGAGTAATCGGATCGCTTTTGACCTTAACCGTTTTAGGCAGCAAAGACGAGAAACTTAAAAAAGAGATTAAAAAAAAGATCCGTCTGTTGGTTAAGGAGTTGCCTAATCTTATAGACGAACTCGAAGAAAAGGGGGAAGAAGTAGCCGCCCAGGCAACAAAGATGCTGTCCGGTGGTAAGAAAAAAGGAGCCAAGAGGGTGTAAGAGAAGAAACTAATAGAATATAATCTGAGACTAGAATGCAGCTTACCTCCAATGACATCCGTCAAAAGTATATCGCTTATTTCGTAAAGCGGGGGCATAAACAAATCCCGGGGTCTTCACTTGTCCCGGAAAACGATCCGAGTGTCCTGTTTACTACCGCCGGCATGCATCCTCTAGTGCCATATCTCCTTGGCCAACCCCATCCAGAGGGTAAGCGCCTGGTCAATTACCAAAAGGTATTCCGTACCGATGACATTGGTGAGGTTGGGGATAACTTTCACCATACCTTTTTAGAAATGCTCGGTAACTGGTCTTTGGGTGATTATTTCAAGAAAGAATCAATTCCTTGGTCCTACGACTTTCTAATCAAAGAGTTGAATCTAAACCCCGACAGGCTCTACGTGACCTGCTTTGTCGGCGACTCCGACGCACCCAAGGACGAAGAGTCCGCTAGAATCTGGCAATCCTTGGGAATTCCTACTGAAAGAATTTATTTTTTACCCAAGAAAGATAACTGGTGGGGACCTGCTGGCCAAACAGGACCTTGTGGGCCGGATTCAGAGATGTTTTTCGATGTGACCGGGAAGCCTTGTAGTCCGGATTGCCGTCCGGGCTGTGGTTGTGGTCGCTTCTCCGAAGTCTGGAATAACGTTTTCATGGAATATAACAAAACAGCCGACGGAAAATATACCAAACTTTCTCAACCAAATGTTGATACTGGCATGGGCGTCGAACGGATTCTGGCGGTTGTAAATGGATTTACCGATAATTATCAAACAGAATTGTGGCAACCGGCAATAGCAAAGATATCAGCTCTTTGTGCTAATAGTTATAAAGATAACCAAAGAGCGTTCCGAATTATCGCTGACCATATTCGTGCGTCAACCTTTATCATCTCTGATGCGATAGAACCATCAAACAAAGAAAGAGGCTATGTACTTCGACGACTTATCAGGCGTGCCATCATGCAGATGCGTCGGCTTGCCATAGACCCCGTGGAAGCGGGGATTGTGCAGATCTCAAATATATTTGTTTTCATAATGTCACCGGTTTATCCGGAATTAGTAGTAAATAAACAAAAAATATCCCAGGTTCTAAAAGAAGAGGTCTTGCGGTTCAATAAAACACTTGATCATGGTCTCAAGGAGTTTAATAAACTACAAAAGATTGATGGCAAAGTTGCATTTGACTTATTTCAGACATTTGGATTTCCTTGGGAGCTGACAGCCGAACTCGCTGCTGAAAAAGGTCAACCAGTTAATCAAGAAGAGTTCAAAAATGAATTTGAAAAACACCAGGATCTTTCGCGGACAGCCTCAGCGGGAATGTTTAAAGGGGGGCTAGCGGATCATTCGGAAGTGGTGACAAAATATCATTCAGCGACACACCTCTTACACGCAGCACTGAGAAATGTCCTCGGCAAGCATGTACACCAAGAGGGTTCCAATATTACCAATGAAAGGCTACGGTTTGATTTTTCTCACCCGACCAAGTTGACGCAAGAAGAAGTCAAAAAAGTAGAAAATATGGTTAACGAACTGATAAAGAAAGACTTACCGAGAAACGTGGAGTCCATGACTTACCAAGAAGCGCTTGATTCCGGAGCCCTAGCCTTTTTTAAAGGTAGGTACCCGGAGAAAGTGACAGTCTACAGTTTTGGTGATTTCTCCCGGGAAATTTGCGGTGGTCCCCACGTAGAGAGTGCTGGGAAAATTGGGCAGTTAAAAATTTATAAGACAGAAAAAATAGCGACTGGTACGCAAAGAATTTACGTAAACATCGGAAAATAATGGAGAAGAAAACGAAAGTCTTCGGTACCGCAAGTATAGATTATCATGTTAACGGAGAGATACCGGAACTATTGATCCTTTCCGGGATGCACGGGGATGAAATTGGAGTAGATAAGTCGGTTTGGGACGCTGTAATAAAATACGAACAAAATTTACCTCCATTCCTTTTTATTCCCAGCGTTAGCCCCTCGGCTACTAACTTGAAAACTCGTATAAATAAAGACGGGGTTGATATTAATCGTAATTTTTTTGACGATTCTAAGATTGAAGAAGCGAGAGCAGTCATGGAAATCGTGAAGAATCTACGGTTGAATACCATGATTAACTTTCACGAAGACCCGGAATATATGGATTTTTACTTCTATGATGGGTTCGGAATAAACATAGAGGGGACGTCGACACTATCCGCTTTAAGGCAAGGTGTTAAGCAACTTGGAATAGGTCTTTTAAATGGGGTCGATGATCCAAGTGATAAGGCTTTGGGCTATGAATTTATAAACGGCTATAGGTATTTTAGCCCTTCTTCACTTAAGAAAAATAAATATGGAATGTTCGGAACTTGGGCATGTTCAAAAAGAATCATTAACCGATCGATTGTCCCGGAAGTGCCTGGTCGCCTTCCGCAACCGATGAAAGATCGGCTCGTCCGGTTAGTATTTGAAAAACTCCTGATTTCCTAAAGCAAAAGAGGAAATTTTTCAATTCCGGTACGGTTTGGTCACACTAACCGGTACAGGGTTTTACTTTGATCGAGATTGAGATAGACTCAAATGTGCAAAGCTTAATTAATAAGCTTTTGTTGCTATGGACTTGCCCGTCATCGGTCACCTTAATAGAGAAAAAGGGAAAGGCGAACCAGAATATTATCTGGCGCTGGAGATTGCCAACACTCGGATAAAAAGCGCCGTCTGGGTGGTAATTAATAATCAAACAGAAGTTGTCGCCACCGGCACGGTTGCTTATTGGCAAGGAAAAGATGTTGAGGAGTTGGTCAGGGCCACCGATGATACTTTGGCTAGTTTAGCTCAGAAACTAGCGGAAATCACCGAAAAAGAACCCTCAAAAGTAGTTTTAGGCTTACCCGCAAGCTGGGTTGGTGAAGATAACAAGATAGTTAAGGATAAAGCAGACTTCCTTAAAGAATTGACCAAGCGACTCGAACTTTCTCTCATGGGTTTTGTCGTTACCCCAGAGGCTTTGGTTCAATATCTCAAGGGCTTGGAGGGGATGCCGCCATCAATTATACTAATAGAGCTCGCAGAAGAAGAGATTGAAGTAACATTGGTTCACTTGGGTAAAATATTAGGTCGACAGAAGGTTGCCCGCAGTGTTGACTTAGGAGCCGATCTTGAAGAGGGTTTGACAAGATTTCTACCGCAGACAATTTTTCCTAGTCGAATTCTCATGTTTGATGGTCATGCCTCCCTAGAAGAGGCGAGACAACAGCTTTTAGATTACCCTTGGTCAGTCCCGACTGACCAAAACGGCGAGATGGCAATGAACAGTAAATTGTCTTTTCTTCATTTACCAAAAGTGGAAGTTCTTTCAGAAGAGGAAACAGTAAAAGCCGTTGCCTTATCTGGCGGGGCGGAAGCAGCAAAGGCGATCGGACTTACGATAAGTATGCCACAAGCGAAGCCCCTAGAGGCCCAAGAAATTAAAGAAGCAGAAAAAGAAATTGGGGAGATAGAAAGTGACGAAGCAGACACGGAAGCGGTTGAACCGGAAGCACAGAATGGTGACGTAGTGTCAGATGATTTGTCAGATGACTTTGGGTTTGTAGTCATGGGCGATATTCGGAAAAATAAACCGATTGAAGAAGAGGCGGTATCTGCTCACGTTGCGAAAAACGGCCAGAAGAATGAAGAGTTAAGAATAAGTGGGCAAAATGTTTCGCTAGGGATGCTAAGACCGGCAGCACAGATGACTCGGACCATAATAAATAGACTAACAGGAGGAATAAGGACTCTTCATTTCGGTAAAGTGTTCATCATCCTTATTTTATTATTCTTTATTTTAGGAATAATTGGCTCGAGTTGGTGGTTTCTAGCCAAAGCGGCGGTGGCTATTGAAGTTCAGTCCAAGACGGCTGAGAAAGAGATAGCGTTAGTTCTGGATACAAGTGCCTCATCAGTTGACTTGGACCGAGGAATTATTCCTGTGCAAACATTTCAAGGACAGATATCAGGGCAAAAGTCCATTGGAACAACGGGTAAAAAAACAGTGGGCAATAAAGCCAAGGGAGAGGTGGTTATCTATAATAGTTCAGGCAATAAAGAAACTTTGAAAACCGGGATATTAATAAGTTCAAGCTCGGGCCTTAAATACTCATTGAATGAATCTGTAACGATCGCGTCAGCCAGTGGGACGGCCGACAATAATGTCGTGCCAGGTCAAGCAGTGGTTGGGGTAACCGCCGCTGATTTCGGTTCTGAATATAACCTTGCCGGCGGAACGGTTTTTAATATTCCGGGTTTTTCTCAGGTGCAACTGGTCGCTAAGAATGCAGAAGCATTTTCTGGAGGAGAAAAAAGGGAGGTCCAAGCCGTAGATAAAACTGATTTAACAAAGTTGTCGGCGCAATTGACAGATGAATTAAAACCTAAATCAAGAGATGACTTAAGTTCTAAAATTCCTGCAGATTTTCAGTTAGTAGAGGATAGTATCAGTTTCAAAGCGAAGGCTGAACAATTTGACAAACAGTTAGGAGATGAGGCCACCACGGTTACGATGAGCGTCTCAGTAACTTCCGAAGCTATTGCGCTCCCCAATACCAGTCGGCAAGCCTTGTTAGAAATGATGGGAACGGGCCTTTTTCCAGAAGGGTATCAAGTGGACCTAGCTGGAAGTTCAATTCAGTTAGGAAAGTTGAAAACCATCACATCCGGAACGGGTACATCAGCCCAAGCCGCTGTTAAATTAGTAGCGGTACCTTTTATTAAACGCGCCGAGTTAATAGAAAGTATCTCAGGCAAAGATACTGTAACCGCAGATCAGATATTAGCTAAAGTCCCAGGATTCATCCGCGAAGAAATCAAAATATCACCTGAGGTTTTTAGTTTATTTCCGCTCTTACCTTTAAGACAGGAGAATATTACGATTATTCTTAATACCCGCCAGGACTAATATGGCTTATTACCGGTATGTTAAAAAAAACCAAAAAGGGCTAAAGCTTCGTAGACACAACTTAAGTAAATACGTGACCCCTGTCTCTTTCATCGCCGCTGGCGTGGGTTTGGTGATGATAACAATATCGATAGGTCCGATCGTATTTTATGAAGTGTTTACCTCACGACGCTTCAGAGAAGCAGAACTTTTGTCCCCCGTCGGCGTTGACGTTAGATCAGTACTCGGAGTAAATACTTTAGGCCAAGGGCCAGATTTAACAAGAACTGACCAGTGGTTCCCCACCGTGGACTACAAAAGAGAACTTCCAACAAGAGTGAGCAGTTACATCCTCGCCGTACCCAAGTTGGGAATCGAGCGGGGTCTTGTGAGAATCGGAGGCGAGGATCTTTCTAAAAGCCTTATTCATTTCGGTAAAACCGCACTGCCTGGCGAGCGAGGGACCGGATTAATAATTGGCCACTCCTCACTGCCTCAACTTTTTAATCAAGAGAACTATTTAACAATTTTTTCTAATTTGCCAAGGTTAAAATTGGGAGATCTCTTTTATGTTTACTATGACGGCGTACAATACCGCTATCGGGTTGAAGACATGAAAGAGACGGGGCCTGATGATCTTTCCGTTCTGGAGCAAAAAACAGATGATTCGTATATCACCCTGCTTACTTGTGTTCCGCCCGGACTTAAAACGAGAAGATTGGCGGTCCGAGGGCGCCTCGTAAAGGAAAGTCCATGAAAGTACTCGGTTTGGATTATGGTCGAGTCAGAATAGGCTTGGCAATAGCTGAAGGGCCGCTCGCAATGCCATTAAAAACAGTCCTATACTTTGGTGATAGAAATAAAATAATTCAAACTTTAAGGCAGATTGTAAATGAAGAACAGGTCGAAAGAATCGTTGTGGGAATCTCGGAGGGAATAATGGCGAAAGAGTCCGAACAGCTGGCTGATTTATTAGCCAAAGAATTAGACCTACCGGTTTCGCGTATCGACGAGACCTTAACAACGGTAGAAGCCAAAAGAAGATTGCTGGAAGGCGGTGCGGGAGCAATGAAACGAGGAAAGACAATTGACGCAGCCGCCGCAGCCGTAATTTTACAATATTGGCTTGACCAAGATAGATAAGTCCAGTAAGATAAGTTAGCTATTTATGTTTAGAAATGTAATTGCCCCGGTCCAAGCTTGGTTGTTATCCCAGGGTCGATGTGTCGGCTGCGGCCGACCCTTGACAGAAGGAAAGGCAGAAAACCATAAAAGTGGCGAACAAAAGATAGTATGCCGGTGTGGGCGGATTTTTATCTTTGGGACAGCAGCGAAGAAGTATCGCCGAGCTCTTCTTGAGGAAGTTTAAACTTTTGGAATGAAATTAGTTTCAAGGGTGGCGAAGTTATTGTTATTATTGGGACTGGTGTTATCACTTTTTTCAGGGGGCACAGTGTATTTTTGGTGGCAAACAGTCTCGGGGGCAGCTGATGTAGAAGATCATCAAAAAATAAAAGTTGAAATACCCAAGGGCGCTTCAGCGACAGAGGTTGGGAGACTTCTTTCACAATCGGGGGTGATACGCGACCCCTTTGTGTTTAGGGCAGCCTCTCGCTTACGAAAAAAATCAGCAGCTATTATGCCGGGAGAATACACCCTGAGTAAAAGTCTTACCATCGACCAAATTTATGAACAGTTAGAAAAAGGACCTACCGATTTACGATTAACAATTCCTGAAGGTTGGCGAAGAGAACAGATCGCGGTGAGATTAGGTGACCTAGTCAATAACAGAAAGTCAGGAAAGTTTGATAATGGAACATTTCTAGCTATCACAAAAGGATTAGAGGGTAAGCTTTTTCCTGACACTTATCTTGTCCCTCAAGATGCGTCAGAGGACACAATCGTCAAAATGATGCTCTTGAATTTTCAAAAGAAGACAGAAAAGTTACTGGATGCTCAGCTGCCTGCCGGGTTGAATAAGGAAGGGGTAATTGTTCTATCGTCAATTGTTGAGAGAGAGACAAGCGGAAACGAGAACGAACGAGCAATTGTAGCGGGTATTCTGCTGAAGCGACTGAAAAACAATTGGCCGCTACAAACAGACGCGACCCTACAATATATCAGAGACTCTTTAATTGTCGCGAAAGGTACCGTAGGTATTAAGTTTTGGCAACCATTAACCGGAGCCGAGAAGGAGATTGATTCACCGTATAATACTTATCTCTACCAGGGTATACCGCCAATGGCTATCGCCAATCCGGGACTATCGGCAATAAAAGCAGTCTTGTCCCCACAAGATACCGCATATTGGTATTATATTCATGGGGACGATGGCAAGATCCACTTTGCCCAAACCAGTAACGAGCATCAGCAAAATATTACTAAGTACTTGAGTGGTTAGGAGATATACTTTCAGTTAAGTATCAAACTGCGATGGCGGGCCAGCCGCGGTCCGTGGGGTAGACCAGCTCTGAATAAGTTAAGATACATTTGCGACATTGAGATTAAGTGACTCACTTCGCCAGAGCCCCCCTTAAGTACAGTAGAATAGTCGGATCAAAGGGGGT
>LCJH01000009.1 GCA_000999595.1 Microgenomates group bacterium GW2011_GWA2_44_7 | reverse complement strand
ACCCCCTTTGATCCGACTATTCTACTGTACTTAAGGGGGGCTCTGGCGAAGTGAGTCACTTAATCTCAATGTCGCAAATGTATCTTAACTTATTCACTGTATCTGCCGCCTTTAATTACGTCTGTGCTGAGCCAATACTGCAACAATACACAGAAACGCTTGAACTTTAAAAAATATAATTCTACCGGCGTCTGAAATCTCAATTTCCTCAAGGTTGTCAACATCTGGCGGAAGTCCACTAAAAAGATTGACATAGTCTCCCGACTTAAATACCGGACCCTTGGATCGAAAACTTTTGTAATCAGACGATGTGATCGTGTTAAATTTATTGATTAATGGTTTGAAATCTTGAAGTTTTTTTAGTTCGCACTGATTGGGTAGGTTCTAAAACGAAGTGCACCACTTTTAGGTAGAATTCGATATCTGCCTGAGAGGAGGTGTATTTGTTTTTGAATACCTATCAACACTTAAGTCTGGAAGAAAGGGAGAAAATCTATGCTCTTCGGGAACAGGGTTTTTCTTTTCGTAACATAGGCAACCAACTGGGTCGAGACCACACGACTATTTCCCGGGAATATTCCCGTAATGCCAAGTACGGCCGGACATATATTCCCTGCCGTGCCCAAAACCAAGTCGATAGACGAGGGTCTCTCCAAAGGTACCAAGCACCGCTTAAGAAACCCGAAGTTTTTCTCTATGTTCGGGAACATCTTCGGAAATCGTTTCGCTGGTCTCCGGAGACAATCTCGGGAAGACTTTCCATAGACCACCCGGGTAACTCAATTACCAAGGAAACCATCTACCGATATATCTATTGTCGGTCGTCCCGGCCGTACCGTTTATGGGAGAACCTGACCTTAGCCCGAAAGAAGAGAAGAAAATTGAAAGGAAGAAGGGTTCACCGAGATAGCCGTATTCCAGAGGCTGTCTCGATTGATTCTCGTCCCCAGATTGTTGCCCAACGAGTAAGACCTGGGGACTGGGAAAGCGATAACATGGAAGGGCTTCGAAGTGACAGAAAAGTAGTCTCCGTAACCGTGGAAAGACTCTCCCGATCAACCATCTTAGATTTACTCCCAACCAGAGGAGCCACTTCCAAAACAATGGCCGTCACCCGAAGACTTAAGATCTTACCGGAAAAGCTGAGACACACCTTGACGGTGGACAATGGGGCAGAAAATACTAATCACAAAGTAATTTCCTCCAAACTGGGACTAGATGTCTACTTTTGTCATGCTTATCACGCTTGGGAAAAGGGCACCAACGAGAACACTATCAAATATGTCAGAAGATTCTTTCCCAAACACACAAGCTTACAAGAGATTACTCCTCAACAGGTAGCTGACGTTGAGAATTGGATGAACAACCTGCCCCGAAAGTGTCTTGGCTATCTGACTCCTTATGAGAAAATGAGTCAACTACTTAATTCGAAGTGGTGCGCTTCCGCGTAGACTGTACCCTTTCACAAAACTGAGTTTTGGAAGACTTATAGTGGTGAGTTAACCATCGGAGGATGGCTTATAACAATTCTCGGATTGTCGTGGATGCGAGGAAACCAGAATCTCTATACCTCTTTCAGGACCTCTCTTAGATCATTGATCTTAAAGTCAGCCTTAGCCTCTTTATGGCTTTTGCCGCGGTGGGCATAAAGATACGTCTTACCTCCGGCTACACTAACGAGCTCAATGTCTTCCGCCGAATCACCAATAAAGATTTTATCCTCATAATGTTTGTCTCGCAGGTAGCTATCGAGAATATGGTGTTTTCTAATAGTTGCATCCTTTCCGTGAGCATCTGCTGCAAAAGATTTGCCTGACGGGAAAAACTTTATTATTCGGACTGCCTCAAGAAACATTTTTAAGGACTTTGGTTGCGTATTTGAAATAACAATCTGATCATGATTTTGAGAAATCTGCTCAAGTACCTCATGGGCGTGTTCATTTGGCTTGATGTGCTGAGCAACGATTCCAGGGTGAGCCGTTTGATATGAGATACAAGCCCCCTGAAGTTCTAGATGTCTCGCATATGGTTCATTAGGCAGAAGAAACTCGAAATACTCGTACCACTTAAGGCCAGTGAGACAATAATTGTCTTCTTTTGATAACCGACTTTTATAACCAAACTTTTTAAGAATGGCGTTAGTAATTTCCAATACGGCCAGTTCGTTATCTTTTTCTAATACTCCATGAAAGTCCCAGACAAAGAGTTTCACAGATAAATTATATCCCCGGTTGCGATCAACTCCACCCAGCTACCAAAAGTACAAAGAAATTAAGCCTACTCGGCCTTTATAATATGTGAAGATTATTGATCGAAGAAATTGTTTCATCCCCAACAAAACTAACTGTTAGAGAAAGTGTTAAGTCGCTTCTCTTTCCATCTATCCATAAGTCGTAATCTATAGCCCAAGCTTTTGGGTTGAAATTGCTAATCTCTATAGCTTCGAGTATGTCAAAAACACGACCGGGGGCAACAGTAACCTTCCCACTATAATTTTTCAGTGCTGTTTCAACATCTTTGGCTGTTAATCTACTGTCTTTAGTCAGTGCGACCACTTTCTCGTAATTTTCGTTGACCAACTCATTCTCAATACTTCGTATGGCGCTCTCTATTTTCTCGGCAACTGTTTGATCTAAAGCGATTAACATAACGTTATTCTAACAACCTGACTGTTAAATATACAAAGGAGAAGATAAGGAAGAGGCAACGAAGTTATACCAAATCAGAACCTAAGAAGAATATTCCTATAAACAGGCACTTTTATTTTTTCTTGTAGTCCCTTCGATAAACTCAGGGTTCCCTCGGTATTGGCCAGCTAAGCTGGCTGTCCACCGATATAGCCAAGTTCTCAGTAAGAATTACTAATTACTGGGCCCATTTCTACTAGCCTTCCGTGCAACTGTACACTACCCCGCACATTGCTCGGGAAAACCCAAGCAGCGAGGCTCATTATAACTTTATGAACAAGCTCAATCAATCAGCGCTTCTCTTATTCAAAGAAGTACTTCCGCCACTTCTGCCAATTAGTCAGTTCTTTTACCTCTGCATCGTCTTGGCGATAAGCTTCTCTTAAGCTATCGGCTAATTTTTTTATCTCTTCCGGGGATAATACGAAAATTACCTCTCCCTCTTTGACTAAGCCCAACTTTTCCCTGGCTTGTCTTTCGGCAAACTCAGGCGAATCCACTTCTTTCAACTCGTCACTAAGCATTCTATTTTTTAGTTCCGATTCCTTCAAGTTCTGGGCGGCTTCATCTACTCTGGATTTGGCACCCCAAAGGGTCCAGATATTGCGTACCATCTGAAAAGAGATATAGATTCCCAAAATCGAAACCAGAAGGCGAACAATTTTAAGATCCAAGACTTTGTACCACATACTTATTGAGGCCAATAGCGCTCAGGCACATTGACGCCGATGCCCTGCAATGATATTATCGGCCATCGAGAGGCATGAATACAATTGACCCGATTCCTTTCTCCTCTGCCCGAGAACAATTCATAAACTACCTGAAATCCCAGAAAAAAGCTACCGCCACGATGGTGGCTTACGGTAAAGATTTGGATCAGTTGGGGACTTTCTTGACTGACCGAAAAATTACCCAGGCGACCACGGTTCGAACTGAAGACATTGAAGCTTTCAAGGCTGATTTAGCGACTAAAAGCTATACGCCAAAGAGCGTCTCTCGCAAGTTAAATTCTATTAAAACTTTCTTTCGCTATCTTCGGCTGAATGGGATTCTTGCTTACGACCCTGCCGAAGGTGTAGCTCATCCTCGTTATGAAAACAAACCTCCGAGGATACTGTCTAAAATGGAATATCGAGCTCTGCGCGATGCGTGCCGATCGGATACACGAATCTATGCGATTGTCGAGCTTATGCTCCAAACAGGCATCCGAATCGGAGAATTAGCAAATCTCACCACTGACGATATTAAAGATGAGGAAATTACCGTAGCCCAATTTGAATCTCACCTCGCCCGGACTATTCCTTTAAACCATGCAGCCAGAGAAGCACTTACCCAATATCTATCTATCAGACATAAAACAAAAGATAAGACTCTCTTTGTCACTAAGACCGGTCGACCGCTGTTGGTACGCAATATAAGAACTGCGATAGAAAGGTATTTTAAACTAGCTGGCATAGACGGAGCTAAAGTCAATGATCTTAGGCACACCTTTGTCGCTCATCATCTGATGGCGGGTGTTTCTCCTGAAACTGTCTCCAAGCTAGCCGGCCATAAACGTCTCTCTACAACTGAACGATATCTTGATCTGATCAAAGATCAGGTGGAAGGTCGAACCGCTAGGCTTGAAGAACTCTAAACTTCTCCCATCCCTAAACTACAATAGGCTGGTAAAATATAGGAGTTGTCAAGAGGACCCGTCGTTTAACGGCAAGACATACCTCTTATAAAGATAGAACGAAGGTTCGACTCCTTCCGGGTCCACTCAAAAATTTGCGATCAAATTTTTGAGTGTAAACACTACAACCTTGCTCTCTGGCCAATTTCGTCTTCTACCTCACGATAATCTCGTCCGAATTTAAGTCTTGAAAGCTCCTTGACCGCTTTGGCGATTTCTACATTACGAGCTTTATCAATGGCCTCTTTATCTTGAGTTAGATCGAGGGAAAAAGGGGGGACCGGTTCGTTATTTACTATCGTTTTAATAAAGGCGTGATAAGCCTCAACGTTTAATAGATCAGCCTCGGTGAAGACCGGCTGAAACTCATGAACCAGATAATTTGCATCTGAAGTTCCTACTCTAAAGGCGACTATGGTACCGACATTGCCGAATACCGCATTTTTGACTTCATCTTCCATCTGGCCAATAAACTGATTTGCAACCACGAGATTGAGGTGATACTTCCTCGCCTCCGAGAGGATCTGGGCAAAGTCCGGAGTCGCAAAGTTTTGAAACTCATCGACATAAAGGTAAAAGTCTCTTCTTTGGGCTTCAGGAATGTCCTCACGAGACATCGCGGCCATTAAAATCCTTGGGACTAAGACCAGGCCTAAGAAACTGACGTTTTCTTCGCCGATTGCCCCCTTTGGCAAGTGAATCAGAAGTATTTTCCCTTCATCCATCACCTGTCGAAAATTGAACGCGGAATGACTCTGGCCAATAATATTACGCATAAGCTTATTCGTAACAAATCGGCCGAACTTTGATACGGTATAGTCCAAGACTTCGGACTTATGAAAGTCTGAAGTTTGGGCAATTTGATCGGTCCAATACCTTCGGACAACTGGGTCGGTAACTCTTGGCAAAAGTTCTTGTACATAGTCCGGCCGCTGCATGGTTTGAACCACTTCGACAAACGTCCCTTCCGGTTCAGCTTGCATAACCGTCAACATGGCGTTTCTGATTCCATGTTCAAATCTTGGCCCGACGATTCCAGTTTTATAGGGGTCATAAAGCTTGTACATTAAGTTAATTACCGCGGTGGCTACAAAATGTTGTTCCTGTTCATTTCGCGCCTCCAGGAGGTTTAGACCCATCGGCCTCTCCCAGTCAGCCGGATTGAAATAAATAACATCTTCCGCTCGCTCCGGGGGGATTAATTCCAATATTTGATCAACAGTATCGTGAGGGTCGATAAAACATATTCCATGGCCAGCTCGGATATCCTGCATAATCATATCGCGCATCAACCATGATTTCCCTACCCCTGTTTTACCAATAATATAGGTATGACGTGTCCGGTCTTTCTGATTCATATAGACCCCCCTTTCAGTTCCCCTAAACGCACTTTTCCCTAGATATAACCCTTCAGTCGCAACCTGGGCTGGCGCGGGCGCTCTTTTGGAATTGATCCAAAACACGTGCGGTGTTGTTACTGTTTTGTTGGGTAGGTGCCAAATGGTCGCTATTTCCTCTGTACTTAGCACCGTCTTGTTGGCAAAAAAGTGAAACATCGGTTGATACCGATAGATAAAATCATTCATAAACATTGTTTTGATCCTAATTTTCCTACCCTTGAAGCCATTTAAATCTCCGCTGAACTGCTCAAAAGACGCTTTTAAGTTAGTCAAATGGCCCTTGGCCGCTTCTTGCGAGGTTGACGAGACGACGATCCGGATCGTTACTTCAAATCCAGGCTTACTCAGTTTATTTTCAATTGCTTCGATTGATTTAGCATCCGTCTTAAACGTTGCTTTATCAGGATCGGATTCCGCTTTCTTGGTTTTGGCGAGGAAGCGTTTACCCATCGATTTCCATGAGTTATCTGTTGGGGAGACTAACATTTGTAAAATAACTCCTTCACCCGCCTGCATCTTTCCCATTGCGGTGGTAATAACCGAAAGAGGATCGGTGGTTAGATTTTTATACACTTGAATCGGATAATAAGCCGGTCCCCTAAGTTCCAATTGGGCAAAAGCGACTTTGCCGTCTTCTGAAAAGATGTTGGGTTCGGGTACTTCCTTTATCTCGGCATCCGGGTAAGATCCGTTGATCTGCTTTTCTACAAGATCCTTGTATTTAATCGGTACCGTGATGTAAAAACGGATATCTTCAGGTAAACCGACTATTTCGAGAGATAGGTGGTCTTGCATGGAAAATTTTGACCAGAAACCTCCTTTTTTCATCGCTGATAACGCCATAAACATCTGTTCGGCAACATCGATTTTAAGTTCATTGTCTCTCGGAACAGCAATTTGCAAAGTTATGAACCGTAGTGACCTTTCCTCTCGATCTCTAAACTTGTAAAAAATTAGGGCAAGATATCCCAGGCTTAAGATCAGCATGATTACGGAGCCCAAGACGAAGCCTAAGAGGATAAAGGTGGTTATAACTTGCTCTATTTCCATATGTTAGTGACGTTTTATAGCTTTACTCATCATACTATACTTCGGAAACTTAAATTTGAGTTTCTGAAGTATAATGTGGCGCGATATACTCCATGAACTGGTACTGGCCCCAAAGACCACTGAAGCATGCAATAAAAGGTGAAAACTAAAGGTTGGGTTCGGGTCTAAATACCGCCCGATGTCCATATATTTTAAGAAGCCGTAAACACCAAATTGCGAGCCAGCGAATTGAGTCGGCCACGCTAGCTTTCATCCCCTGGGTATACTGAGTTGGTGTCAGCGGTAAGACGATAGAAGGCTGGGATTTCGGTTGTGTTTTTGCAACTTTAACGCTATTGGATCCGATTACGATAGTTTGGGCTGATTCTCCCTCTGTTTCGACCCTTTCTATGTAGCTTTTAAGGTCTGGGGAGATCTCCGGACCCTTTGTCACCTCCACGACAGGATGGTGTTCTAACCGAGCCAACAGCCCCTTAATTAAACTTAGCTCTTGTTCTTGTTGGGCAGCCATCTACCTTGATTATCAATTATCCAGTACCAAATTACAATTACATCGGCCAGATCCTGAAGGAAAAAGGTGGTAGATCTCGCGTCCTTCCTTGTTCGTCTACCCAACCAGTTAAGTAAAGCTCCCCACTTCTACCCAACATCAAACAACCTCGATCAAGAATCCCTTCTAAAACGGCTTTGGCCGGACCTTGATAACCGTTCCACGAAACTTTATGTATTCTCATATATCTCGGTTCCCCAATAACATGAAGCTCGTGCTGTCCTATTGCTCCCGTTATAGTGGCTATCGTCTCTCCATCGATAAAAAATTCCATCTTGACTGTCGCATTTTCATCCAAACAGTCCAGCCATCCCACCCCCCGCCCCCCCTCACCTTCTTTTCCGCCTGCTGCCATATAGCTACTCGCTTGCCTTTTCAATCGCTTTCTCAAAATCCTCTAATTGTTCAAACTCCATATGAATGCTGGCAAAACGCATCCAGGCCACTTTGTCTACCTTTCTCAGTCGTCGCAGAACCGCTTTGCCTACAAATTTGCTGGTTACCTCCGGCGACTCCCGGCGCAAGATTTCTCGCTCTACGTCATCAGTCATTTCGGCCATTAAGTCGATGCTGACAGGCCTTTTTAAACAAGCCTTGAGAATCCCTTGCCTGATTTTCTCCCGATCAAACGCTTCTCGCCGACCATCTCTTTTGATAACCAATAGAACCGGTCCCTCAACCCGCTCGTAGGTAGTAAACCTCCGGCGACACTTACCGCATTCCCGTCGCCTGCGAAGGGAGTTTCCGTCTTCTGCCACTCGTGATTCCAGTACTGATGTTTCTGGCTCGTTACAAAATGGACATCGCATAGTTAGTTCTTTATTATCTTGAATATTAAAAAGGCTTTTGGCCCGTCAAATCGGATCAAAATAAAAGTGGAGATTTACTAAACACATTCGAAGCGCTGCTGTAAGCACCCACACGCTGCCACAGCAACGCTTCGCAATAACTGAGTGTGAAATCTCAGACCCTATATGTAGGGTAATTACAACACTAAGACACTACAGGTGTTACGTCAACTATATCTTTCGATATCAGGTGCATGAAAAGAAGTGGGCTTTATTCTCCTTACAGAAAATCAGATTTTAGAGTTTATTTTAAGTAGTTCAGTTGCCCCTTGATTAATCTCTGAAGCCTCTTTGAGTAGATTATTTAACTCGGGTGATTTTTCTTTAAGAACTATCAATATTTCTTTATGTTTCGCCAGAGCACGTTCTAGCTGATCTTGGCGATCTGGTTTATGATTTCCTGTCTTGTCCCAGAGAGTTACTGCATCTAGCAGATATTTCTCCCCCTTGATTGCGGTTGAAACTCCGAGGCTCATTTTTCCACCCTCGATGAGTGCTTCAGCTGCTTTTAGTCTTTTATCGGCCAATAATAGCTCTTTTTCTACCTTTGATACGGAATCCCAGGCTAATAAGAGGATTAGCCTATCCCGCAAGGCTTTGAAGACCCATAGCGGGCTGTCGGGGAGAATTCCCGGATAAGGGAGAATATAGTTTATGGGGGTAGGAGAAACGGTGGGCGAAGTAATAGCGACCGTGATTGCGCCTCGAACCCGTCCCGCTTTGAAAGTAACTGCAAAAAGCGAGACTATCAGAATTCCAAGGGCAAGAGAGATGCCTAATGCGTAAACTAGCGTGGTTCGGAGCATGTGGGCAGCTTCAGATGCTATCTTATCTACGCTGAAAGGTCAAATACTTTCGCCTTTTATGTGGAAACATTAGAAGTCAAAATCGCGACCTGAATACAGACCAATTTAGGAAGCAAGCTTGGGGGTTTCGTCGCTTTCGTCGGAGAGATATTTGACATTTGAGAGCTTTTGGCCGATGGACAAAAATCCGGAAGAGACATTATGGAACTGAGACGAGGCATTGGTGATATGTTTACCCAATATATCAATATTTTCATTAACCCTCTCATAATCACCTTGAAGCGCTCTTAGCATTCTAAACACCTCGCGTGATTTGGTTTCTATCTTTTTTCCTTCAAAGGATAAAAGGATCATTTGCAAATGGGCGTAAAGCGTCGAAGGTGAAACCGGATAGACACGAGCCTTACGCGCATAATCACTCAGCTCATCTATTCCCGTTATTTCGTAAAAAACCGACTCTGAAGGAATGTACATCAACGCAAAGTCCATTGTGCCTTCAGCTGGCAAGATATATTTTCTTGAAATTGAATCAATATGCCTTTTAACATCTTTAATAAATTCACGTCTGGCGGTGTCGCGTTCTGATTGCAGCTCGCTTTTTATCATTTTCTGGAAGTTTTCCATGGGAAACTTTGAATCAATTGGGAGTATTCCTGCGTCAGTCTTTATGGCTGCATCAACTTTCTCTCCTGATTTGAATTGATATTGGAGATGGAATGAATTCTTCGGAAACATCTGGGCGATAAGGTCTTTGAGGATTTGCTCGCCAATGTTCCCGCGCATCTTGGGACTTCTCAAAAATTCCTGAAGCTCTTTCATGCCGCGACCTATCTCCGACATTTGCCCAACTTCTCGACTTACGTCGCGGATAACGACCGCCGCTTTGTCCATTCGATCATTAAGCTGGCGGGTATTTTCTTGAAGTACTTTTGTTAATTCGCCACTTGAAGAACGCATGGCGTCATTAAAGGCTTTTTGGGTCTCATTCATTGAAACTTGCATGCTCTTCAACCACTCGATTAATGGCTGATCGAGCTTTACCCCCTGGATGAGAGTGGTCAGCTTCCAGTTAATCAAGAGTGCCGACAAAATAAATCCGACTAGGATCAGACCGACGATTAAAAGTACCTCAAGAGACATATGTTTCTCTTTGATTATATCTGCTAACTCAATAAAACTCTTATTGTGAAAGCCCAACCTGTAAAATAAGGCAAGGATGTTAATAAGGAAATCTAAAAATTATCTAATAACCGCGATAATTTCACTGATCGTCTGGGTAATGCTTATAGTACTGGTCACCCAATTTCCCCCAGAATCGGTTCTTGTATTGGTAACTTTTTATTTACTTACTTTTATAGCCTTTCTTCTCCCTTTATCTGTAATATTTGCAAACTCCCGCCGCGGTCTTGTTTTTACCGTGGGTATTTTAGGGATACTTTCCCTCAAACCGCTCGGGGTATTTAGTCTAATTTCAATTGGGGCATGGTGGACGATTATTATTCTCCTAGAGTTTTGGCTTTCAATAAAACGAAGTCACTGACTTTTGTTAATATTGTGTAGTTGACAGTCAACCTTTTTGGATATATACATAAATTACCTGCCCCTTTTTGGGGTTTTTTTGTTTAGTTGGTATGCGTGTTTCAAAAAAGAAACTTAATCCTAATCTTGAAAAGGAGATTACCAGGCTCTTTTTTCAGACCATTGCTGACCTCAAGACTCCACAATTTATTAAAGCGTTTTTATCAGATTTACTTTCTGAAGCGGAGACAACGGCGGTAGTTAAAAGATTGGCAATTATTTACTGGTTATCGAACAAACGCAGCTATGAAAATATCCGCGAAAATTTGAAGGTCTCAAGTGCAACCATCGCAGCTATTGAAAAACAGACGAAAGACTCAGCCGGAATTCAGCTTGCTCTTAAATATATCAAAGCAGATGAGTGGGCGGATGAATGGGCTAAAAGAATCAAAATAGCACTAGGTCAAGAAAAAAATGTGTTATGAAACAGAAGGAAGACCAATCCGACTTTTTTATAAATTGACGTACCGGCTAGATTAATGATAAACTCTCCGCAATGACGTTAAAAATCTCTTCCATGATGGCTATTACTGCTGTCTAAGGCGGAGAATTAACGTGTGATCCGATACCTCCGCAAGGAGGTTTTTTTGTGCCATTTATGAACAACGATCTGATTGAAACTAACTTAAGAGGCTCTTGTTTCCGTTTTAAAACCAAACCGGGAGTCTTTTCCAAGCACCAAATCGATACCGGAACGACTCTGCTTATTAATAGTCTGGAAATTCAGACTACTGATAACATCCTTGATTTAGGGTGCGGATATGGGCCTATCGGCACGGTTGCCGCCAGGCTTGCCCCAAAGGGGCAAACAACGCTCATCGATGCAAATATTAGAGCCATAAAGCTTGCTGAAGAAAATATCAAGTTAAACAATATTCCAAACGCAAATGTGATACTGAGTGACGGTTTGGAGGCGGTAAGCAATCTACGGTTTAATCTGATCGTCTCTAATCCGCCTGCAAGCGCCGGCCTTGGAATATTCGAGGAATTTATACATGACGCTTACAGATGTTTAGTGAACAATGGGTGTGTATATTTCGTGACTCAAGAAAGATTAAACCCAGCGGTGGACCGTCTTTTTAAGCATTTTTTCGGAAACTACAAATTGGTAAACCGCAGCCGCGGGTATATTATTTCATTAGCCGTCAAAAAATGAAAAATAAAACACCCTTTTACCTCACTACCACTCTTCCCTATGTCAACGCCGAGCCGCATATCGGTTTTGCCCTTGAGATAGTCCAAGCAGACGCCGTCGCCCGCTACAAAAGACTTGAAGAAAATGACGTCATTTTTAATTTTGGCACTGACGAACATGGTTTAAAGATCTACCGCAAAGCCCTCGAGCAAAATAAAAATCCTCAAAAATATTGTGACGAATATGCCGCCAAATTTGATGATCTAAAAAATGCCCTCAATTTAAGTTATACACACTTCGTAAGAACAACCAATCCCAATCACCTAGATGCCTCTCAAGAATTCTGGCGCCGTTGTCTCAAAAACGGTGACATCTACAAGGCCAACTATCCAATTAAATATTGCGTTGGTTGCGAGTTAGAGAAAACCGATTCTGAACTAGTCGAGGGCAAGTGTCTATTCCACCCAAACCTCAAAATCGAAGTTTACGAGGAGGAGAATTATTTCTTCAAATTTTCCAGATATCAACAACCACTGCTCGACTTCTATAGAAAAAATCCCAACTTCGTTCTGCCGGAACCGAAATTCAAAGAAATTAAAAACTTTGTTAAATCGGGTCTCCAAGATTTTAGTATCTCTCGAATCAAAGAAAAAATGCCCTGGGGCGTGGACGTTCCGGACGACCCGGAACACGTAATGTATGTCTGGTTTGACGCTTTAATCGGCTACATTTCCAGCCTGGGTTGGCCCCAGAATACCAAGACATTTCAAAGATTCTGGCCGGGTGCCCAAGTCGCCGGCAAAGATAATCTCCGCCAACAGACAGCCATCTGGCAAGCCATGCTTATGTCGGCCAAACTACCCAACTCAAAACAAATCTTCATCCATGGATTTATTACCGTCAGCGGCCAGAAGATAAGTAAAAGTCTAGGCAATGTCGTCAATCCTTTTGAACTTGTCAACAAATACGGAACCGATGCCGTCCGCTATTTTCTGCTAGCTAAAATTCACCCCTGGGCAGACAGCGATTTCACCATCGCTAAGTTCGAAGAGGCTTACAACGCCGACTTAGCCAATGGCCTAGGTAATCTTGTTTCCCGAGTCGCCAAGCTTTGCGAAACTTCCGATCTTGAATTTAAAGAAAACGCTACCCCAAAAAACATATTCAGGAAGGCACAAAAAGATGCTTTCGACGAATACAGATTCAACGATCTCTTATCCAATATCTGGAATTTAGACCTCCGACCAATCGACAGGCACGTAGACCAAAACTCGCCATGGACAATCAAAGATAGAGGTAAATTACTCGAAATTCTTCAGCAGGAAGTCGACGATATCCGAGCCCTAGCAAAAGAAATTTCCCCTTTCCTCCCAGACACCTCCGCAAAGATCTGCAAACAATTCTCTGGTCCGAAAATTGAGAGCGCCCCGCCATTATTCCCCCGACTAAGTGCTAAAATCGGCAGTTAGAGTCCATCTAGGGACATAAAACTTATGACCATTTCTAACACCTCGAGTCGGAGACTCCAACGCGCCTTGGAAATCCTTCCAGGTTTTGTTTCCTGGAATCTAATTTTATTCCCGATCTGGGGCGCTTTTGTCTTCCCACTGGCCGTCGCTTACTTTATCCTCGCCTTTGACATTTTCTGGCTCTATAAATCAGTTGCCATCACCATCGCTTCACTTGTTTCTTACACTCGCATTAAAGCCTCTCAGCAACTAGATTGGATGAAAGAAGTGAAAGAATTCCCCGATTGGGCGTATGTTAACCACTTAGTAATAATTACGACATATAAAGAACCCCTACACACTCTTCAACGGACGCTTCGGTCTCTCGCTTCTCAAACTTGCCCAAAAGCCAGTTTGCTTGTCGCCGTTGGTTTTGAGCACCGTGAAAGTTCCAGATCGCGGAGAGAAAAGGAAACCGCTATAAAAAAAGAGTTCGCCAAAAAGTTTGGACTTTTCTTTACTACCACCCATGTTGATAAGCCCGGAGAGACTATCGGTAAACATTCAAATGCTAGATCCATTGTCTTAAGAGCCAAAGAGAAACTTCGGCAAAATAAATGTAATTTTGATTACCTAACCGTTTCCAGTTGTGACGCCGATCACGTCTATCATCCCCAACACTTTGCCTATTTAACCTATAAATTTTTAGACTCCCCAGCAAGATATGAAAGAATTTGGCAACCTGCTATCGTGTTTTACAACAACTTTTGGAAACTACCTTCCTTAACTCGAGTTGCCAACACTTTCTGCAGCATCTGGAATACCGCCCTCCTTGCCCGCACCGACCGTTTAGTTAACCAACAAAATTATTCCCTCTCATGGAAACTTTTAGAATCAATTGACTTTTGGGATCCAGAAGTTATTCCAGAAGACTATCGTATCTTCTTTAAGGCATTCTTTAAAACCGGTGGGAAGGTGGAAGTAGAACCGATTTATCTACCACTTTCGGCTGATGCGGCTGAGTCCACCAGCTTTTGGCGAACCATGATCAATCAGTACGAACAATTCAAGCGTTGGGCCTGGGGCGTGTCTGATGACCCTTATATCATTAAGCATTTCTTTATTTCCCGTTCAATTTCTCTCTCCAACAAAATAATTCGGGTCTTTAAGGTACTTGAAGACCACTTCCTCTGGCCTGCTAACTGGTTTTTAATAACCATTGGGATCAATGTCGTCTCTCTTCTGAATCCTTCTTTCTCTCGCACTGTTATCGGTTACACTCTTCCCCAAATCTCCTCCGCCATCTTAACGGTATGTCTTGTCTTCCTCTCATTTATCCTTATTATCGATGCAAAACAACGTCCACCCAGGCCTTCATGGGTGCCAAGAATCAGATCGTTTCTCTTTCCTCTGGAGTTTGTCCTTATGCCGCTGGCGGGTTTTATTTTCAACGCGCTGCCTGGACTTGACGCTCATACAAGGCTAATGTTGGGTAAATATATTGAATACCGGGTGACAGAGAAGGTCTAAAGTCTTGACCTAGCCTTTTAAGGACGAGACAATTACGATATGAGTTGGATTAAACGGGAGATATTGGAGATTAAGAACCACAAAAAAGAACTATCGTTTCTCTCTGTTGTCATATTTCTCATTATTATCTTAAGGGTTCCAAGTATATTCGAACCTTATTGGTATGGAGACGAAGGCATTTATTTAACCATCGGAAACGCTTTGGCCCAAGGTGAGACCCTATATCGTGACATCCATGATAATAAACCACCGTTTATATATTTGCTTGCCCTTGGGGCGGGATCGCAATCAGTCTTTAGAATCTATCTTTTCATATGGACGATAGCTGGAATACTCCTTTTTTGGAAACTCCAGAGAAGAATTTATACCTGGCAAACGGTGATTCCTTTTACGCTCGTATTTGGCTTATTTACGAGCCTGCCACTGATCGAAGGGAATATTGCTAACGGTGAAAACTTTTTCTTACCATTAACGGTGGCCGGGATGTTTGGCACTTGGCAAATTCTAAATAATTACTCACAACGAGTCGATAAATGGGCATTGATAGCAGGTTTGTCTTTTTCTTTTGGGACGCTGTTTAAAATTCCGGCTGCATTTGACGGTCTTGCCGCCGCGATCCTGATTGCCTGGAGTGCCGTTTCTCTGCCGACCCAAAGAAAACGCTTGCTGGTTGCATTATTTTTTCTCGCTTTCGGTTTTCTGGCACCGTGGATAGTCGTCTCGATCATCCAGTGGTATCAAGGAGCTTGGCATTATTTCCTTAATGAAGTACTTCTGCAAAATATTGGCTATCTTTCTACTTGGAATAGACTGGGTACTTCTTCTTTCGGTTGGTTATCGATTGATAAATTAACTGGTCGGTTCTTCGTGGCAGCTTTCCTGACTATTTTAATTCTTCGATTTCAAAAAAGATTATCACCAAAGATCCTTTTTTCAGGTCTTTGGTTCGTCTGGACTATTTTTGGGACCACGCTTTCCGGACGACCATACGCTCATTATTTTCTTCAAGTCGTCCCTCCGCTTGTATTACTACTTAATTCTCTTATAAATAAACTAAAGCGTTTTGATCTGATGGCTGTTGGCTTGAGCCTTGTTCTGCTGATAATAGTTATCGTAAAATGGCAACCTTGGGTCTACCACGTGATTCCTTATTATCAGAACTTTGCTAACTTTGTCTCGGGAAGATCCTCAAAACTCCAGTACCTGGCCTACTTTGATCCGGCTACTCCCAAAATCTACCAGTTAGCTAGTGTTATTCAAGAAACTACCTTACCAAATGAAAATATTTTTATCTGGGGTGATTGGCCTAGTGTATATGCGCTGTCTCGTAGAATCCCGGTTGGTCGATATACGACTGCCTATCATGTAGCTGACTTTGACCCAACACAAGAAGAAACCATCCGAGCTTTGTATTTGAAAAAACCGAGGCAAGGTACCCTGGCATGAAAATTAAAAAAGAGATCGTCCGATATTTAATGGTAGCGCCTTTTGTCGGCTCAGCAGACTTTGGGGTTTATTATCTTCTAATTCACTTCCTGCCCTATAGCGTTTCCAAAGCAATTTCATATGTCATTTCGAATGGTATCGGGTATTTATTCAATAAATATTGGATATTTAAAAAAAAGCGGTCATCCTATCCTGAAGCTGCTCGCTATCTCATCCTCGATGTATTGTTGCTTGGATTCAATGTTATAGCAAATCAGATTATTCTCAACGTGTGGCCCCACGCTGTTTTTTTAGCTTTAGTCATTGCTGGGATATTGACAATGTTACTGAGCTTTGTTTCCAAAAAATGGTGGGTTTTTAAATCCCATGGTTGAAAAAAAAATAAAAAATATTCACATAATCATCAACCCCGCGGCAGGGAAAAATGAACCTGTCCTGGCCATCATCAATAAGGGGCTCAAAGATTCCGGCATCCGGTGGGAAATACTGATCACGAAAAAGGCCGGCGACGGGCTCCAGTTCGCGAAGGTCGCGGTGAAGGAGGGTGTGGACGCCGTGGCGGCTTACGGCGGCGACGGCACGATGATGGAAGTGGCGGGAGGCCTCATGGGCACCGAAGTTCCTCTGGTGATACTGCCCGGAGGTTCAGCCAATGTGCTGGCCACTGAACTGAATATCCCCAAAGACTTGAAGGAGGCCTTCGCGCTTATCCATCACGGCCCGCATGAAATCAAGGCCGTGGATATGGCGCAATACAACCACTGTCATTTTATCACCGGAATGGTCCTCGGCTTCGGCGCGGACCTCGTGAAGGGCGCTGACCGGGAGTCAAAAAATAAATTCGGGATCCTGGCCTATTTTTTTTCGGCTGCGGCGGTGCTGCAGAGATTAAAACTGACGCGCTATGACCTGAAAATCGACGGAAAAGAGTACCGCGTGAAGGGGCTTACCTGCCTCGTATACAATGTCGGAAATCTGGGATTTTCGAAAATCTCGCTGGATAAGCATATCGATATCAGCGACGGGCTCCTGGATGTCATGATCCTGAAAAAGGCCAATCTGAGCTTTCTCAAGCTTCTGGTCACGACATTCCTGACCCGCGAGAGGCCTGAAAATTATGAACTCGTGGAGCACTGGCAGGGCAAAGACATCAGCCTTTCCTCAAGCCGCAAACAAATCGTTCAATGCGATGGCGAGGTGATAGAACCCATTTCTCTCCACATCAAGGTCATTCCGGCCGCGATCAAAATTTTGGTCCCTAAATTGGTCCCTAAAAAAGAGAATAAAACCATTGAAAAATAAACGCCGACTGGCTTTTTATGGTTTGATCGCGCTGAGTATCATCACATTGATCATTTTTGTCCGCAATTATCCAATATCCTCTTTTGATTTGTATGTTACAGAAGAAATTCAGGAATTAAAAAGAGGGAATTTTCCATCTTTCATAACCTTCATCAGTCTGTTCGGCAATTCCGTGGTGGGGCCTCTCTCAGTGCTCTTCGCGTCCTTGTTTTTCGTTCTAGCCCGACGCCAGCGGGAAGCCCGTTATATTTTAGTCGTTCTTATTACCGATCTCCTCAACCTTTTGATCAAGCTGCTGGTCAACCGTCCCCGGCCAACGGTGGAGGACGCCATCATCATGTTAAAATTCAACCAATCCGGTTTTCCAAGCGGGCATGTGGTTCATTATGTCGTTTTTTTCGGATTTCTCCTGACGGTGATGATCGTGGATAAAAAGATCCCTTGGTTTTGCCGGATCATTATCGGTGTTTCTTCCGTCGTCTTAATTCTCACAATTTCAATCTCGCGAATTTATCTTGGCGCCCATTGGGCCACGGATGTCTTTGGCGCGTATTTATTCGGCATTTTTTATCTTGGAATCTTGCTCACCTTTTATTTAAAAATTCCGGAAGGTGGCCCGAAATTAATACAAAAATAATCTCTATTAAGCATGAGTCGTATGACAGTACAACCAAGGAGCAGCGCCGATGAATCACGATTCTTTTATAGTCCCTCCAGGAAAAAAGATCCGTCTGAAGGATTACGATCCCGGTTCCACGGGTCATTATAAGAATAAGGACGAGGCCGCCGCGAAATTGGAGAAAGATATTAAACGACTCGCGAAATATCAGAACATTCTCTATGCCCAGAATACGTATGCGGTG
>LCJH01000008.1 GCA_000999595.1 Microgenomates group bacterium GW2011_GWA2_44_7 | reverse complement strand
TTTTGCTGTTTGCGTTTCTCTCTTTCAATAGGTGATAAATGGTTGGTGACACAGATAGGATAATAATAACCACGATTACCGGGAGCAAGTATTTATCAATATCCTTTAATTTCACGTATGCCAGTCACCTTATATCGTCGTCAGCGCCAGATTCTTGATTTTATTTCTTTGTACATCCAAAAAAATGGTTTTTCACCCACCCTCCAAGAAATTGCTGCTTCCTTGGGTGTAAAATCGCTCGCTACTGTTCATGAACATCTGGCCACGATGGTAAAGAAGGGGGTGCTTAAAAGATATGAAGGAGCGGTTCGTGGCATCCAGGTTGTCGGTAAAAACATCAAAGATTCTATTACAGGTATTGAGCTACCGATTCTAGGATACATCGCCGCCGGTCAGCCCATCGAAGCTTATACTGATCCAAACGCTACTACCAATATCCCGTCAAGTATGATTTCCGGTAAAAAAAGAGCTTTTGTTCTCCAGGTTAAGGGTACTTCGATGATTGACTCAGGTATTCTTCCCGATGACTATGTCGTTGTTGAACAAACAGAGACTGCACATAACGGTGAAATAGTCGTTGCACTTCTGGATAATGGTTTTGCGACTCTTAAAAGGTTTTTTAAGGAAGCGACAAGGATTCGTTTTGCTGTTTGCGTTTCTCTCTTTCAATAGGTGATAAATGGTTGGTGACACAGATAGGATAATAATAACCACGATTACCGGGAGCAAGTATTTATCAACTCCTGGAATTATTCTTCCCAAGAAAAATCCCGCAAGGGTGATACCCACTCCCCAGCTTAAACCTCCTGCCAAATTATAAGTTAAGAAAGTTGGATAATGCATTTGCCCCACTCCGGCGACAATTGGGGCGAATGTTCTTACAAAAGGTAAAAAGCGGGCAAGAAAAATCGTTTTCTTGCCATACTTCTCATAAAAGAGTCTTGCTTTGACTAGGTGGTCTTTGTGAAACAGAAAAGAATCTTCTTTTGTAAATAGCTTCTTTCCCACTTTTCTTCCGAAGGTGTAGCCAACGCTGTCTCCCAGTACCGCTGCCAAAAAGCAGATCACGGCTAAAGTCCCGATATCGAATATCCCTTGGGAAGCTAGGAAACCGGCGGTGAAAAGTAAACTGTCTCCGGGGAGAAAAAAACCAAAGAACAACCCGGATTCTGCAAACACGATAAAGAATATGCCGAAATACCCGATTAAAGGCAATGTTGTTTTTAAATCAAATATCTCCATTTGTACTCTAAAGTTTGGGTTCTTATGACAAAAGGTATAATCAAAGTGTCTACCTGGACTTACTCTTACGCTGGTTCATCATATGGGCAAACTTTATATTGTGTCAACACCCATCGGCAACTTAGGGGATATTAGTAAACGAATGATTGAAACTCTTACCGAGGTTGATTTGGTGTTGTGTGAAGACACGCGTCGAACCGGTAAACTGCTCCATGAACTTCAAATTCCTAAAAAAGACTTTCTTTCATTTACCGACTATAACGAAAAGGCTAAAACCCCTTTTGTTATCGAAATGTTGAACTCTGGAAAAAATATAGCGCTTCTTTCAGATGGCGGAACACCTCTTATTTCAGACCCCGGATACTACCTGATTAAACAAGCTATTTTAAACAACATCCCGCTTGACATAATTCCCGGACCATCAGCCGTCGTCTCGGCGGTCGTTTTATCCGGACTCCCATCTGACAGGATACTTTTTTGGGGATTTCTTCCAAAGAAGCCAGGTAACAAGCGTGAGGTATTTAAACAGTATCGATTACTCACCGAGGTTACTCCCATAACTATCGTCTTTTATGAATCTCCATTTAGAATCAGAGAGTCAATTACGCTCCTTGATGATCAGTTTCCAAATTGCACTCTTGTAATTCTACGAGAGTTGACTAAATTACACCAAGAAATCCTGCGAGGCTACCCGAAAGAGATACTCTATCAATTATCTTCTAACCCTAAAGGTGAGATAACGGCTGTGCTTAGACTAAATATCGACCCAAAAAGCCATTAGGTTCCTTCCGGTCATGTCGGGTGGCGGTTTTATTCCTAGCAGGTAGAGTGCGGTCGGAGCGACATCGGCAAGGATGCCTGCCGGAAGGGTTCTTGGGTCAGGACTGGCGCCGATTGCGATAAAGGGGACAGCACTGATGGAGTGTTCTGTATCCGAGCCACCTGTATGGGAATCAACCATCTCTTCGACGTTCCCGTGGTCAGCGGTAATGATGGTGACTCCTCCCATCGCTTTAACCTCGTTTACAATCCTTGCGACACAAGTGTCAATTACCTCACACGCTTTGATCGCGGCCGGAATGATGCCGGTATGCCCCACCATATCAGCGTTGGCGTAATTTAAGACTACAAACTGATAATTATTATGTTTAATCTGTGAAATTACTTCATCAGTTAGTTTTACGGCTGACATTTCCGGTTTTTGATCGTAAGTCGGTACTTTTGGCGAGGGAATTATTAATCTGTTTTCGCCGGGAAATGGGTTCTCCCTTTGGCCGTTAAAGTAGAAAGTGACAAAGCGTTCTTTTTCCGATTCTGCCGCGCGTAATTGTCGCATTCCTACATCAGAAATTATTCTTCCCATTGGGTTGTTTACTACCTCGGGGGGAAAGGCGACGTGTGCAGGGATAGAGTCGTCGTATTTTGTCATGGTTACAAAGTAAAGATCACTGATCTTCGGCCCTCTTTTAAAAGGAGCCATTCTATCTCGCACATTTACTGGTATGGCTAAATGAGTTTTAAACTCTTTTACGTTGTATGGATCAAACGAAAGTACGTTATTGGCTTCTGTTTCAAAGTTATCCATTGTGAACACTTGAGTTAACTGTCGAGGCCTGTCAATACGATAATTAAAAAATATGGCGCTATCACCAGATTTTATTAATGAAATTGGCTGGTCGTAATTATCGACTATGACTGAAGGTTCAACAAATTCATCAGTTACTCTTTTGGAGTATGCAAATTGAATTGCATCTTCAGGTGTTCGGAAGTGATTCCCGGTCCCGACGGTCATTGCTTTGTATGCTCTTTCTGTCCTATCCCAATGAAAGTCCCTATCCATGGCCCAATATCGACCCGTAACGGTGGCAATCTGACCGACGCCGGTTTTGGCGATTTCCGCTCGGATCTGACCGAGATAGGCAAGGGCTGAGGTGGGTGGTGAGTCGCGTCCATCAGTAATGAGATGTAAAAACACGTTCGGAAACCCTTGTTGGGCTGCCAAGCGCATCAAGGCAAAAAGATGTTCATTATTTGAATGTACTCCGCCGCCTCCGATTAGCCCAATGAGATGAATCGTGCCTTTGGAATTAAATACATGATCAATTGCTTGATGAAATTCTCTATTTTTAAAGAAATTACCATCAGCGATTGCCATGTTAATTCGAGGTAGATCTTGATAAACAATATGGCCTGCACCTAGGTTCAGATGGCCCGTTTCTGTGTTGCCGACTTCCCCCTTGGGCAGACCTACCGATTCGCCGGAGGCCGTTAATTGTGCGTGAGGGTAAGCAGCTAAATAGCTGGAGATGTTCGGGGTTTTAGCCAGACTAATCGCGTTTCCGGGTCCTGCAGGCGCAATACCCCAGCCATCAAGAATAATAAGGACTATTAATTTCGCCTGATTTTGATTCAACATTTAGCTTGCTGCGATTATCTCTTCCTCAATGGCTATCAGCCGATTGTATTTGGCAATTCTCTCGCCTCTGGACAATCCTCCATATTTACAGTAAAGAGCGTTTGTTCCGACAGAGAAATCAGCGATAAAAGTGTCATTAGTTTCCCCCGATCGATGAGAAATAACTGCTTGCCAACCATTATTTCTGGCGATGTTAATGGCTTCAATAGTTTCTGAAACTGTCCCTATTTGGTTCGGTTTAATAAGGATACCATTTGCCGCTTTCAGGCTAATTCCCTTTTCCAGTCGCTCTTTATTGGTAACCAAAAGATCATCGCCAATAATTACGGTCTTCTCGCCTAACTCGGAAGTTAATTTTACCCAACCTTCCCAGTCATCTTCGTATAAACCATCTTCGATAGAAATTAACCGATACTGCTCCAACAGACTACGATAAAACTCAATCATTTCATTGGTTGATAGGGGGCTGCTCCGGTCCTTGATAACGTACTTACCGTCTTTGTAAAAAGTGTTCGCGGCTGAATCTAAGCCAAAAAAAACATCACTCCCAGGAGAATAACCCGCGGCTCTTACCGCTTCGAGCATAACTTCGAAAGCATCTAAATTAGAAAAAAGATTTGGGGTAAAACCTCCTTCGTCACCGACACTACGGGTCGCCCCACGGCGGGTCAATGAATTTTTAAGATTCTGGTAAATCTCTACTCCAATTTTTAGTGATTCCTTAAATGATTTATTTGTAGCCGGAATTAAGTGGAATTCTTGGAAATCCAAGTTTCCTGTTCCATGCAAACCTCCGTTTATTAAATTAAAGAACGGGGTCGGGACTCTTTTTGCCTGAATGAATCCTCCCATCGTACTGATATACCGATAAAGCGGCACATTACTGGCAAGTGCGCCTGCTTTACAAACCGCAATTGATACGGAAAGAATGGCGTTTGCTCCAAGATTTGATTTATTCCTTGTTCCGTCCAGCTCGATCATCGCGTGATCAATGTCTGTCTGTTTGGCGACATCCATTCCTCTAACATGGGGGCCGATTGTCTCATTGACATTTTTAACTGCGCGCTCTACGCCAAGCCCCATATATTCTTTGTTTCCATCTCGTAGTTCGAGCGCTTCGTGGGTCCCGGTTGATGTTCCAGACGGAACCGAGGCGACGACGTACCCCCCAGTGTCAAGAATTACCATTGTCTCAACTGTAGGAAGGCCTCTGGAATCTAATATTTGCCTTGAAAATACTGTTTTTATTTGAGCAGTCATCTTAGCGTTTAGTTACTAGTTTTTTTTCGGCTTCTGCGACCATTTTTCGGGTTACATCGACCGCGTCAGGATTTACGGAAACGCTGGTTATTCCCCATTCAACAAGCTTTTCCACGAGTTGGGGATATCTTGAGGGAGCCTGACCACAAATCGAACTGGTGACCCGGTACTTTTTACAGGTCTTAATTAATCGTTCCAGGCCCCAAAGGACAGATGGATCAAGTTCGTCAAAATCGAAGGCTACCTCTTCATTGTCGCGATCGGTTCCCAATATCATCATTGTCAGATCGTTCGATCCGATGGAGATACCATCTACGCCTACATCGAGAAAATCTTCAAGCCTAATGACATTGGTCGGAATCTCCGCCATCATTAAAAGCTTGAACGTTTCGGATCGGGTCAGACCGGAACCAACGACAATTTTCTTTACTGCCTGTAGTTCTTTTGGGGTTCTGACAAAGGGTATCATCAACCAGATATTCTTTAGATTTTCTTTTTCTCGCACTCGTTTAATGGCTTCGAGCTCCAACTCAAAGACTTCTGAATCGGCGACATACCTGGCGGCTCCTCTGAAACCCAACATGGGATTTGGTTCAATTGGCTCATAGGCGTGACCTCCGACAAGATTACGATATTCATTTGTTTTAAAATCGGTTGCCCGATAAATTACCGGTCGGGGACTAAAGGCTTCACAAAATATCTTTATGCCCTCGGTCAGCTTTTGAATAAATTCATTCTTTTTCCCATCTTTTATGGCTTTTTTGGGGTGTACCCCGATATCGGCGATCATAAATTCCGCTCTTAGAAGGCCCACACCATCAACCGCCATCTTGGCCACTTCGCTGACTCGATCGGGTTCAGCCAGATTTACATAAACCTTTGTGGCGGTTTTTGCTGTTACTACAGGCATGGTTCTACCAAGTTGGTTGGGAACTTCCAGTTTTTTGTTAGCAGAAATATGACCTCCCTTAAAGACTTCACCGGTCGAACCATTAACGGTGATTGTCATTGTGTCTTTTAAGACTTTTGTTGCCTTTTCTGTCCCGACTACACACGGGATTCCCAGTTCCCTGGATACAATTGCGGCATGGCTAGTTGCCCCTCCTCTATCGGTAACAATGGCCGCAGCTTTACGCATAGCAGGAACATAATCAGGACTAGTCATCTGGGCCACCAGGATATCCCCTGGTAACACTTTACTTATTTCCTTGGGTGAATGGACTATCTTAACGTTGCCTGTCGCCATCCCGGGACTGGCGGAAGAACCGGTTAGTATTTTTGGTAGAGATTCTTTAACTATATTATCAGTACCCTTTTCCTTGACATCTGCGATGGTTGTAATTGGTCTAGTCTGAACTATATATATCCTCCCTTTCTCTATGGCCCATTCCACGTCTTGGGGAAACAGATAATGTTGCTGCAATTTTTTCCCAATTTCTGCAAGTTCTTTTATTTTTTCGTTAGAGATTTTTTGCTTCTCTTGTTTAATTTTAGGCACGGGAAGCTCTTTATTTCCGGTCCCAGATAAAACAAGTTGAATATTTTGTTTTGCTAATTCCTTGTCTACAATCTCGAGAGATTGTTTGTCTACCTCATAATGGTCCGGGGTCACTGTTCCTTGGACAATCATTTCTCCTAAGCCCCAGACAGATTCAATTACAACAACCTTTTTGTCGTTGGTGGTGGGATTTATTGTGAACATGACACCCGATACTTCCGACTGTACCATTTTTTGGACGGGGACGGCGATTAATACCTTAAAATGGTCAAAATGTTTCTGCTCACGATAAAAAATTGCTCTAGGTTCAAAAAGCGAAGCCCAGCAAGCTTGAACCTTTTTCAACACCTCATGATCACCAAAAACATTCAAGAAAGTCGCTTGTTGCCCGGCAAACGAAGCTCCGGGCAAATCTTCTGCGGTTGCGGATGACCTTACCGCTACTAATGCAGGCTCTTCATTTAAGCCCGACAGGTCGTTGTAAGCTTTAAGTACTTCCAGTGCCAATGGTCTTGAAATAGTTCCTTTTAGTATCAATTTTTTAATTTGGTCCGAAGCTTCGTTTAAATCGGCTGATTTATTAACATCAGTTCGGTCGAGAATTGTCTTTATTCGATCTGCAAGCTGGTTTTCGTGAATAAATGTCTTGTAGGCTTGCGCCGAGACAATAAACCCCGGAGGAACAGGGAAACCGGATCTGGTCATCTCACCCAAGTTCGCTCCCTTGCCTCCCACTATCCCTGTATCTTCTTTGCCGACCTGGTCAAACCAGAGAATATATTGAGCTTTAGGGTGTTTGTTTAATATTTTAAATGCCATCGTTCTTTAATTTGTACCGCTACGCTTTAAGTGACTCCTTCAGATAGTCTACCCAAGGAGTCCGCCCTGGGTCAACCCCGTAAAGTATAGCCAAGTAGAAAGTTACATAGCCAAAGAACTGAATTAGCCAATAAACTTCTTCTAGCGGCGTTCTGCCGATTATGTTTATCGGTTCAAAAGCAATGTTTCGCTTTTCAAGAACGGTGGCTGTTATTCTGGCTCTTTGCTTTACCGCTTTGTAGTCAAATCTGGATAGCAATAAAAGAAAAGTCAATCTTCTGGTTACGTCTTTGGGAAAGCTCAAGGACTCTAAGAGATGATGATTTAGTTCGGGAAGTGGATATGAAACTGCAAATGTTTTGCCTGTTTCATGAAACATATTTCTTGCTGCAGAAATGGAACCAAAAAGGTGAGTACCCCCTACTAGCACCGGCAGTCGGTCAATTAATGTCAGCGCGAGTTTCTTGGCGGGGTTGCCATTTGTAGGCACAGAAGGTCGATACCTATCTCTATAGCTGACCAGTAAACTTATCAATGAACGCAATCGTCGGCTGTTCATTTTAAGAAGAGATAGTTTATTAAATAAGGACAGGAGAGTAGTTAACGAGTAGCCCAGCGAAAGCCTGGGAAGATCGGAAGGGTTAAAAATTGGGGTTGGATCATAAACAGATAAGTTATGCTTGGCGGCAAAATCCGCCAGGTTCCCTCCGGTAGTAAAGATGAAGATTTTATTTGTCTTTTTCAGAGTTTCTTTGGCGATCGTCGTTATCTCTTCAGTCGCTCCGGAATAACTTGACAATATTATGAGCGAGTTTTGGTCAACATAGCCCGGAAGGGAGTAATCCCTCACAATCTCTATCGGTTTTCGAAGAAGATGGGCTTCAAGTCCTTTTAAAATTTCTCCCCCCAGCGCCGACCCCCCCATCCCCGCAACCACAATGTTCTCAATGCCCTTTACTGAAAAACGAAGCGATATTTTATCAACCTCAGCCCAGGATTGCTCTATCTGAGCGGGAAGGAAATCCAGCGACGCGATAACAGATTCAATTTCTGCTCCTTGATATAAACTCTCCTTGTCAAGCATCGACATATTAGAAAGGTTGATAAACTTTAGCTCCCAAACTGTTGATAAATTCTGTTAATTCTCGCTTTTGACTGGAGAGTCTTTCCATTTTGTCCGTCTCGATATTTAGCCTTAATAAATCTTCATTTTGCGATGGACGAATATTAAACCACCAATCGTTAAACCATAACGAATCTCCATCGAGCTGGTCAAAGGCTAAGGTGTCGTTTATATATCTTTTTCTTACCTCTTCAATAATATGTTGTTTTTCGGGTGTTTCAAAATTAATCTCACCACTTTGGAAATAAACGTTGAGAGGTTTTACTATTTCCGACAGTTTACAGTTGTTTTTTGAGATTATTTCAAGAATTTTGATAATGGTAAGGATGCTGCTGTCGGACTCGAAATAGTCTTTGTAATAAAAATGTCCTGAATGCTCGACTGCAAATATCGCACTTAGTGACCGCATTTTTTCCTTTATCACGCTGTGACCAACCATTGTTCTGGTGGGCTTACCGCCCATTGAGAAGATCGTTTCTTTAACAATTCTTCCGCACACCGCGTTATATAAAACCGCGCTGTCTGGTTGTTGGGTAAGTTCCTCCTTTGCAATCAACGCCCCAATTACAGAGCAGTTGATTGGCGTACCGCTTTCATCGATAAAAATCACCCTGTCTGCATCACCATCGAAAGCTATCCCGAGGTCAGCTTTTTGGCGTATCACCTCGGTAATTACGTCTCTCAGGTTTTCAGGGATAAGAGGATTTGGTACATGATTGGGGAAGTTTCCGTCCGGTTCAAAATACATTTTTGTGAGTCTAATCGGAAGAAAAGGCAGAAGCGGTTCGATTAACATACCTCCCATACCGTTGCCGGCATCAATAACCACACCGAGCGGTTTGATCCGGGATTTATGGATAAGTTTCCCGACATACTTTGTCCAATGACCATAAATATTTTGTCTGTTAACACTTCCTTTGGAGGTTTTATTTTTGATCTGGGGTAATAGGTCAACTATTTGTCTTATCTGGTCAAGCCCGGAGTCATAAGCGATCGGTACCGCTCCGGCTCTTACAAGCTTTACCCCGTTGTATTGTTGCGGGTTATGAGAGGCGGAAACGACGATTCCCCCGTCGACCCCAAGCGTTGAAGCGGCAAAGCTAATAATTTCGGTCCCGATGAGGTCTAAATCAACAACGTTCCCGCCTTCTTCCATTATTCCTTCGGCTAACCCGGTGAATATTTCTCCGCTGCTGTAACGAACGTCTCTTCCTATGGCAATCGTAATCTTCGAATGCATATTTGGATCTTTTTGTTGATTTTGAAGTAGCCAGAGATAGAAGGCTTGTCCGATTTTCTTGGCAACTTGGATATTGAGTTGCTGTGGATAAAGCCCACGAATATCACTACGTCTAAAAATTGCTTTATCAACAAAATCCTGGGCAGCCACAAGGCTATTGTAACTTTAATCCGAACCCAATGAAAGATTGTGTAATATTAGCTAAAGCTGCAACAGGAAAATCTCTAACTGATGATTTAACGATAGTGGAGATTTAGAAGTTTTCTGAGATAGATCAATGGAGACAAGATCTTTTATAGCTTTCTTTAATGATTGAGCCGTAAAAGATAATCTCTGGAGAACTTCTAATAAGGGCTTGTTTAAAGAGAGAAACATTGCCTTGTCCTTGATTTGGTTTTATTGCGTCTAAGAATCGGAAGACGGATGACTGAATTTTAAATTCGAGTATCTTTGCCTTACCGAAGCTTGACAGAAGCGTTGCAGGCCTTTGGCCATCCTCCCAAAAGATAATTGTGCCGGAGAAATTATTAAATAAATTCTTTGCGTTTTCTTTTAAAACCAAGGACTTAATTTTAAGAAAATTCTCGATAATAATGGTCCTCTCTTGGGCAAAAAGCGAGATATCCGATAGTGCCTTGCTTAAATTATCACCTTCTAAGTCACTTTTGCCCGCCCTGACAGTCTCCCCTTTTGTATTTTTTATCAGCTCAAATAAGTACTTTCGGCTAGCTACTTCATCTTGGCCATGAATGATAATAATCATAATTTAGCTTTCTTTATTTCTTTTAACTGATTAAAGAGCTGTTCGACGTTCCGTCTGTCTATTTTTCGTCCTCGGTTACGATGCGGAACCAAGCTTCCAGAAAACGTCTTGGGAATATGTAAAAGCTCATGAATCAGAACTTTCAGTCGTTCCTCGTACGGTAATCTGTCATAGTGTTCTGACAAAACTTCAATAACATAGTGAGGTTTTAACTCCAGAGCCATTTGCCATATTCTTGGAAAACTCCAGATCCTGGCGTAGGCTTTTGCTGTGGCCAACTTACTTCTGAAACAGATGACCTGATTGGCAGAAATATGACTTAACTTCAGTTCTGTTATTAACCGCTTTATGAGTTTTTGCACATCCGGAGCTTTTGCAAGCTCCATTCGGTTTTTACTTTTATGTTTTTTTAAGAATCGTGTCTCCACTTTTTACGTTTTTTTCGACTTTCAGACCAATGGTTTGTCCTTTCTTCGCGGTATCAATTTGTTCGTGTTCAATTTGCATGGACGAAACAGTCTGAGAAAAACCCCCTTTCTCAAATTCGATAGTATCTCCAACATTCAAATTCGCATTTAAATCAACCACGGCCACGCCGACCTTATCAAAAAAATGTGTCACGATTCCTACTTTTAATTTAGGCAATTCTCTCACCCCCTTTGTTTCTCATTTAATTTTCCCATTACTTGCTTCCTAGTTCAAGTCAAGTCTAAACAACCTTAAGGCTGAATTTAAAAGATCAAGCAATGATTTAATTTCACTTTGGTCTGTAGGTGGCGTGGCTTCAGGCTGAAGTGAAGTAATTTTTGGCGTTTCACTTTGGTCTATCAGGGGCTGACCGGCGACTTTCTTCAGGTTTCGCATCATTTGCGATTTTGCTGTTTCATTTCCTTTCTCCAAAAATGAAAATTTGGTAAATGGCCCATCGTAAGCGCTAAATACAAAGGGCGTGATGGCTACAATCTCTTTGCCGGTCCATATTTCTCCAAAGGCACTGCTTAGATATTTTGCCGCCACATCGACCGAAATATTCTCGTGTTGCCAGCCTGTTTCAGTAATAAAGATGGGGAGTTTCCTTTCTCCTAACCAACGCTTGATGTAATTTATTTCATATCGATACCCGATAATGGTAGCGGGTCCTTTATCTGTCGGTAGTCCTGAAAAAGCCGGATTCGGGTAAGCGTGGCTTGTCCATCCGTCCAAGGTGAAAAAGATACGTGAATCCTTTTTTGCCATCCGGGTTATGAATTTTTTAATTGACAAAGTTGTGGCTGAATCTGGCGCAGCAGCATCCAGACCTGCGGGTAAAATAAAGAACTTATCCGATCGGCTTTTAAAAAGATCGATTGTAAGTCTTAATATTTCGGTATATTCCTCCGGACTTACTTCCCCACCCCATTCTTTTGCATGATTTGGTTCATTAAAAACAATGATATAGCGATTTAATGTAGGCCAAGTGAGCGAGGAAAGAAAATTAGCAAAGTCCAAGATGTCATCTTCGACAGGTTTGATCCAGCTATCTCCTTCAAACACGGTGGCTAGGCGTAAAATGGGTATTACTTTTTTTTCTTTTGCGCTATCCATAAATTTTTGCCACTTATCCCAACGGCGGTCATCGATTCTGATTGGGACAGTAACGTAACCCCACTCGCCTCCGGAGGCATTGATCATCTCAGCTGCTCCTGTAATCTCACCCGGATCGAAGATATGAATACCCACACGGTTGTTTGCAACTGCAAGTGGGTCGTATATCGCCATAGAATGATTGCCTGTTAGAAGTAAAAGCAGATAAAAAGTTACGAGGAACACAAAAATTTTCTTAACCATTTTGTTAGAAGACATTAAAGAGACCTCATACTTGAGTAAGTTTACCGACATTCTTTTTTATCTTCCACAATAAGAGAATTCCCATTATGACCATCACGACAGAAATTATTTGGGCAACTTTTATATTTAGAAATAAAGCTGTATCTGATCTGCCAAATTCATAGACAAAACGTCCCAAGCCGTACCATATTAGATAGAAACTAAAGGTTCGGCCTGTAAATTTAAACCACCTTGAACATCTCATGATAATAAAAAGGCCAATTAGATTCCAAATTGATTCATATAGAAACAAGGGGTGGAAATTACTCGAACTAATATACCTTGAGGGCCTTAGGTCTTTATCAATATAAACAGACCACGGTAAGCTAGTTGGTGGGCCGATGGCTTCACTGTTTACATAATTTCCCCATCGACCAATGACTTGAGCGACAAGAATTCCAGGAGCCAAAACATCACACCACTTTAAAATTTGGTTTAAGTGTTTCGTTTTGACAAGATAGAGGAATAACCCCAAAAATCCTCCTATCAGTGCCCCATAGATGGCCAGTCCCCCATTCCATATGGCGAAAATATTTAAAGGATAGTTGGCATAGTACTCCCGTAAATCGAGAACATGGTAGGTTCTCGCTCCAAGTAGGGCCATTAATAAAATTACAAGACATACCCGATCAAACACTTTTTCACTCAACTTACTCTTAAGGACGATTTTTCTCGATAGAGAATAGCCTGTAACAACACCCATCCCCACTATTAGTCCATACAGATGAAACATGTTTATAGGAATTCTATCCGGTCACATTCCTTAATAACCTGATTTGCCCCTTAGGGGGTTCGACAGCGATCACATCAATTCTCGTTAGTTCCGGCAGTTCTTTATGTAGGCTTCGGTAATAATCACCAATAAGATGAATTTTATGTATCTTTCTGGCGGTGACCGCTTCTTCTGGTAGACCAAAAGTGAACGAAGACCGAGTTTTGACCTCAATGAAAACTAACGTATTTCCATCTCTCGCGATTATGTCAATTTCTCCGATTTTACATTTAAAGTTCTTCTCAATTATCTTGTAACCTAAACCTCGGAGATATACTTGCGCGGCTAATTCACCGCTGGATCCCAAATGCTTACAGAAGTGCGACACATCTTTCCGATTTACTTTGATAAATTGTAGAGTTTTGCACGGGAGGTTTTTAGCCGAGTCCGTTTGACTTCGATTTTTGATAGCCAAGGACTAAAGACCGGTATTGACCTGACTACCCCAATTCCCCCCACGGCATTTTTTCTTACCTTTATCATTTTTTGGTCGCCACGACCACTAATTCCCAGTACCAGTCCCTCAAACACTTGTATCCTTTCTTTACCTGCTTCAATTAGTTTGAGAGACAACCTAACTAAATCCCCTACTTTGATCGGTTTTCCTTGATAAGTTACATTGTTTGCCACTGGGCAATATTTTACTACACCGCAATATCATTTCAAAGTAATGAACTATTTTTTATCATTTAAGATTCTATCTACTTCTTTCTGAAGACTACTACTCCAATTGACACCGAACGGAAGGACCATTCTTTTTTCACCCTTTCCATTTTCAAAGCTTAGGGTTACGTTCTGGCCACCACGATTTACTTGGAGCAGTGAATTAAGTTTTACCAGTGATAAGGGTGAAGTTCCCTTAGGAATCTTAACTTCTATAATCTTGTCGATGACGGTGTCTGATTTATTATCATCAAAACTTTCTTCGGATTCATTTTTTGCCAAAGTAGGATTGGACTTATCAAAAGGAATTACTCTATCCACGATGACAGATAGTTCCTCTTCACGCTGGTCTATCTTGCCCTCAATTATAATTATTTTGTCTTTTACCCAGTGTTCGCGGGAACCGGAGTACAGCTTAGGAAAGACGATAATACCAATAGACCCTGTATCGTCTTCAAGTTTTGCAAATATCATTTCTTGGCCGCTATTTTTAGTAACGACAACTCGAATCTCAGAGATAATGCCACCTACTTTTACATTCTTCCCTACATTTTCCTCCGGTAGTATCTGTGCTAATTTGTGGGTGGTTAAGTCAGAAATCACATTCAGAACACCAGATAGTGGATGTTCCGTTAGGTAGAATCCTAAGAGTTCTTTTTCCAGTGCCAATAGTTCCGGTTTATCAAATTCACTTACCATTTCCAGATCATCAACCTGACCTGGTAAATTACTCTTTTCATCAACTCCGAAAAGTGAACCTTGATTATCGTTTTGGCTGTTCTTTCCGGCTCGGTCTCGGATCTTGTCAATAGAAGCAAGCATCGCTGCCCTTTTGCCAAACTTGTCGAGCGCTCCTGTTTTGATCAAACTCTCCAACACCTTCCTGTTAACCTTTTGCCCATCCACACGACGACAGAAATCAGTCAGGCTCAAGAATGCACCACTTTTATCCCGAGCAAAAAGAATGGCACTTATGGCTGCCTCTCCTACATTTTTAATGGCCGACAAACCGAATCTGATTGCTTTTGAAGATAGAGATTTTTCGTTATTTTCAATTGTAAAACCTATCTTTGAGGTATTAATGTCAGGAGGCATGACGATAATGCCCATTCGTCGTGACTCACCTATGGCCTCAGCAATTTTTTCGGTGTCTCCGCTTTCTGCGGTCATTAGGGCCGTCATGAATTCAACAGGAAAGTTAGCTTTCATATACGATGTTTGATAAGCAATGATCCCATAAGAGGCGGCATGCGCTTTACCGAAGCCATAAGCGGCGAATGGTTCAATTAGGCCAAAAAGTTCGTTGGCTTTTGCCTCGTTCATTCCGTTTTCGATACACCCTTTTACAAACTTGTCTTTTTGTTTAGCCATCTCGGCCGGAATTTTCTTTCCAATGGCCTTTCTAAATTTATCGGCCTCTTCCCAAGAATAGCCCGCAATTTTTATCGCGGTCATAAATACATCATCCTGATAGACAAGCAGACCCAACGATTTACCTAAGTATTCCTTCATCCTAATATCCAGATATTTCACTTGGGATGGATTGTGTTTTCTCGCAATGTAGTCAGGGATAATAGACATGGGACCAGGTCGGAAAAGGGCCACCATCGCCATTAGATCTTCAATCCTTGTCGGCTTAAGCTCCTTTAGATATCGAGTCATCCCGCTTCCACCAAGCTGGAAAGTACCCATTGTTTCTCCTTTGGCTAACATCGTAAATGTTTTTTTATCGTCGAGCGGTAATTTTCCTAAATCAATATCTTTGCCGGTTGTTTGCTTGGCTATTTCTACAGCTCTTCCTAGAATCGCAAGATTTCGTATCCCCAATAGATCAAATTTTAATAAACCAATTGCTTCCTTCGGAGATACGTTCGGATCAAGAGCATCCATATCGTATTGTGTGATGACTTTCGCCCCATCTGGATCGAGTTGAAGTGGAGTAAATTCAGTTAGTTTGGTTGGGGCAATTACAACTCCCGCCGCATGGACGGAAACATGTCTTGCGTTCCCTTCGATTTGTTTAGCAAGATCAATTACTTTTTTGGCATCGATGTCTTTGTCGTAAAGCGCTTTGAGATCGGGTGTCGTTTCCAGAGCTCGATCAATTGTCATAGGAAAACCTTGAGACCCCAGGGGACCATATTTGCCTATGATGTAGGTAATTACTTCTTCCCTCCGATCGTCGGCAATATCAAAATCTATATCAGGGGGAGAGGGGCGCCACGGCGTTAAAAATCTTTCAAAGGGTAATTCATAATTAAGTGGATTAATCGTGGTAATGCCTAAAACATACGACACTAGTGAGCCAGCCGCACTTCCTCTGGTATTGGTAATAATCCCATGTTCAAAGCACCACCTAGAGATATCTGAGACGATTAGGAAATATGGAGCATAACCCTTCTGGTTAATCGTTTTTAATTCATAATCCAGGCGCTCTTGAACTTCAACAGGCACGGTTTGAAAAATTGCTCTTGCACCTTCATTGGCTTTTTCAGTTAACACTTCCGGATAAGTTTTTCCTTGGTCGATGGGAAATTCAGGAAAATACCATTTATCCAAAGATAGCGTCACCTCGCACCTTTCGGCGATTTTACTTGTATTTTCAATTGCTTCAGGAATTTCCGGAAAGAGATCGGTCATCTCTTGTGTTGAATGGAGATAAAATGTCGGCGCATCGACGTAGCGCATCCGATTGATGTCGGAGACATTTTTCCCAGTTGCCACGCAGACCAAGACATCCTGTGCAACTGCAGCCTCAGGACTGACATAATGCGCATCACTTGTGGTAATCATTGGTAAGCCCAGTTCACGGCTTAATTTAACAACTCCTTCGACAACTTTCTTTTCATTTTCTGCCACTCGTTTTAGCAAGCCTTTTATGGTGTGATCTTCCGTTTTTGAGGCATATTCCTCATATTGATGACGCTGCACCTCTAAATAATAATTGTCTTCACCTAAAAGTTGGCTAAACCATCTGGCGGTTTCTTTTGCTTTATCGTATTCACCTTCGATTAATAAAGAGGCGATCTCGCCCTTCATACAGGCCGAAGAGGCCACAATTCCTTTTGTATGCTTTGTAAAAGTATCTTTATCGAATCTTGGTTTGTAATAATAACCCTCAAGATGTGCGATAGTCGTTAGCTCCATTAAATTGCGATAGCCTTCATTGTTTTTAGCCAGTAGCACTAGGTGATGACTGCCGCTTTCGCTTCTTGATTCTTTAATTCGATGGTCCCGGTTTGTTATATACGCCTCAACCCCCAATATTGGTTTAATTTCTTCCTTAACGGCGTTTTTATAAAACTCCACCGCGCCCGACATGGACCCGTGGTCCGTAAGAGCAACAGATGACATTCCAAGTTCCTTTACCCGTCTCACAATTTCCCTGGTTTTTGAAAGGCCATCTAAGAGAGAGTATTCCGAATGAACGTGTAAATGAATAAATTTGCCCATTATTTTTATTTGTCTTGCAGTGTTTGTTCGAGGATCTTTCGTGCGGAGACAGGATCCATTCTCCCCTTTAGCTTGGCCATCAATCTGCCGACCAAAAATTCAATTGCTCCTTTTTTGCCTTTTTTGTAATCCTCGATTGCTTTCGGGTTTTCATTAATGACTTCTTTGATGTGAGTAGAAATATCTAGGGTAGTTACTGTTGTTACCTTAGCGCTAACAAATTTCTGGATGATCTGCTCGACCGGGAGTGAAATATCAACTCTTCTGTTAACAATGGCGTTTGCGATTTCATCGGGGCTTACATCATGCGTACTTCCGGACGCAACAAGTCTGTCAAACTTCATTAAAACCTCGGGCGAATTTGTAAGCACATTAACGTAATGATCGCTAAAGTTATATTGTAGTTTTAAACGTTCGGCTGCCTGTTGGGGTAATTGACTGATTTGTTTACGAAGCGTTTCGACATATCCTTCAGGAAATCTGCTAGGCGGTATGTCTGGTTCGGGAAAATATCGATAATCATTTGCTTCTTCCTTTACCCTTTGGCTCACGGTGACACCCCGATTTTCATCAAAACCTCTGGTTTCTTGTAAAGGAGTTTCTCCTCTTTCAAGAATTTCGATCTGTCTTGAAAATTCGTAATCGATTGCGTGGGCTATGTAGCGAAAGGAGTTTACATTTTTTATTTCAACCTTGTATTTGGGTAAGTCATTACTTCCGACTTTTCTTACAGAAACGTTGGCTTCCAGTCTGAGAGTGCCTTTTTCCATATCACAGCTAGAAAGGTCTAAGTGTCTAATGACACGGATAAGTGCTTTGAGATAGTCTCTTAGGTCTTGGCTATCATGAATATCCGGTTCTGAAACAATTTCTACTAGCGGGACGCCTGAACGATTAAAATCAATCAGAGACGCACCGTCTATGTGGATCATTTTTGCGGTGTCTTCTTCCATGTGAACTCTTCTTACTCTTACCATTTTTTTTACTTGGAATTCTGTAAGGTAGTCTAGCTTTCCCTCGTAACAAAATGGCATATCATACTGACTTATCTGATAACCTTTTGGTATATCGGGATAAAAATAATTTTTCCGGTCAAATTTTGAAAAATCTCTAAGTTTACAACCCAAGGCTAATCCAATTAACTGTGTTTTTTTGATTGCTTCAATATTCGGCACAGGGAGTGCGCCGGGCAAGCCCAGACATACCGGACAAACTTGGCTATTTGGAGGCTTGCCAAAGTGCTCACTGGGGCATGAGCAGAACATTTTACTTTTTGTGTCGAGCTCGATGTGAACCTCCATGCCAATAACACTTTCGTATTTAGCGCTGACCATTAGTTTTCTCCTTTCTTTAAGGTATTTAGGTGGTAATTAACAAATCCTTCGCCCTTGGTCTTTATTAAAAAGAATGAAATCAATGCTCCGGTCGCAAGTATAAGGACTAACATCTGAGCCCCTACAACGTCGGAGATCGTTGCCGCCAACAAGGTCGGTGCCACAACCGCAATTGTCAAAAGAAAAGTTAAGGATCCATAAATCCTACCTCGCATAGAGGGCGGGGTTTGCTCCTGAATCACCGTATTGGCAGGCACAAGAAGCAATATCCCTGCTATTCCACCCAACACTGCTGACAAGCTGGCAACGCCGGATCGGACTATGCCTCCCAGAGTCGGAACAACAATTCCGAGCGACAGTAAACAAGCACAGGCCGCCAGAAGTCCCAGCTCAATTACTTTAATCTTTCTTACGGAGCCTAATACTTTTGGAAGTATATAAAATGCGGCAAGCAAGGCACCGATACCTCCCGGAATTACAAGTACCCAACTGGCATCGCGAATAGCCAAATGCAAAACATCATTTATATAAGATGGGAATATGACGGCAATGATCGAAAATCCAGTTTGGAAGCCCATAATCAGTATTATTGGAAAAAGAATAAATGGTTGATGTCGAACATAACTGTAGCCGTAAGTTAAGTCTTGCCAATACGCTCCGAAAGATCGATGACGTTGACCATTTTCCTTTTTGGGGAGTTTATAAACTGACAACGCAGCGAGAATCAGTAAAATAGATCCGAGAACAAACGGCATATCTGCTCCAAAAGCAACAATTAAGGGACCAGAAAGGGCAAAACCAAAGAGTAACGCCGCCTGAAAAGTTAATGAATACAGGCTATTGGCCACTGGTAATAATTTTTTGGGCACATGATATGGGATGCTTGCTCCTTCAGCAGGCATGTAAAATTGGTCGAGAAGCGAATAGACAAAGACAATGGTGTAAAGTGGGAATAATTTTTGCTTAAAAAGGTGATAACTAAATATCGCCACCGCCTGAAGCAAATTCGTGACTATTAAAATCTTTCGCTTGGAAGCTAAATCTATTAAAGGGCCGACAATCGGGCCTATAAGTAAAGCCGGCAGTCCATAGGTGATCCATAGAAAGGAAACTGCCACCGAAGATCCAGTGTTCTCGAAGATCCTAGCAATTAAGGCAAAATTTACCATATTGATAGTGACCTGCGAGGCAATTTGTGAAAACCACAATCGAAGGAAATTAGCGTTTTTAAATAGTTGGTTAAATTCAGGACTCATTTATGAATAAACGTTTTGGGCTATTGGGGGTATTTGTAAATGCCAGTCAGTTACCCTTTCGTATGAGTAACCAATTTTAAATAACAGACCTTCAGAAAATTGAGGTCCGATAATTTGCATTCCGATGGGAAGATTCCCGGAACCAAAACCGCATGGTACAGCCAGGGCCGGTAGACCAGCTAAGTTAATCGGCGCAGTGAATACATCTTCCAGATAAAGAAGTAACGGATCGCTGACCTTTTCCCCAAGTTTAAAAGCAGTATGGGGCATTACCGGTCCCAAAAGTGCGTCAACTTGACTGAAAACTTTTGAAAAATCCTCACGAATTAGAGTTCTCACCTGCATTGCTTTTCTATAATAGGCGTCATAATAACCTGCCGAAAGCGTATACGTTCCAAGCATTATTCTGCGCTTGGCTTCGTCACCGAAGGTCTGTCTATCATGGCCAAAACGATTTCCGTCGAATCTCGCGAGGTTAGAGCTAACTTCGGCTGGTTGAACTATATAGTAAACCGGTACTGCCAACTGAGTATGTGGTAATGAAACTTCTACAAATTTGCAACCTATCCCCTCTAACTGCCTGGCGGCAGCTTTTATGGCTTCTCTTACCTCAGGGGTAACACCGTCGATATACTCTTTTGGGATACCGATTTTCGTTTCCCTGATTGATCCTGTTAATTGCTCCTCGTATTTAGGAACGGCTGCAGGGGTCGTTGTTGCATCAAACTCATCGCTACCGGCAGTTACGCTTAAAATCCGGGCGGAGTCCTCAACCTTTGTCGTAATATGCCCGATGCTATCAAGAGATGAGGCCATTGAGAGGATGCCATAGCGAGATACCCTCCCGTAGGTTGGTTTTAAACCGCAAACCCCACAAAACGAAGCCGGACAACGGGCTGACCCGGCGGTGTCAGTAGCGGTGGCAAAAGGTAAGATGCGGGCCGCCACGGCCGCCCCTGATCCGCTTGATGAACCACCAGGAACATAGTCTAAGTTCCAGGGATTGTGCGTTGGGAAATAATCGCTGTGTTCGCCAGAGGCACCATGCCCCCATGCGTCTTGGTTAAGTTTACCAATAAGTATTCCTCCTGCCTCATTGATGCGGACAATTGATGTCGCATCATAAGGTGGAACATAATTATCGATAATTTTCGCTCCGCCGGTTGTTCGCACGCCCTTCGTGGAGAACAAATCCTTTGCCCCGTAAGGGATCCCAAATAATGGTTTTCGCTCAATAACTTCTTCGTCTTTCCGTAAATTTGAATCAAGCTCTCTAGCTTTGAGAATCGCTTCATCAAAAGCTGTTGTTAAAAAAGCTTTTAATTTAGGATCAAGTTTTTGAACACGTCCGATGTATTCTTTTGTAATCTCTTCCACAGACCATTTCTTGAGCTTGTAGCCTTCATGGATTTCGTTAATCGAGTTTTGGGTAACTTTTTTCATTTTGCTTTCTTTACCGCTTTTACTTTGACAAAGTTCTCTTGAGACGCTGGGGCGTTTGATAAAACCTCTGTTACCGAAAGACAGCGACCTAAATTTACTTTATCTTCACGATAGATACTTTCTAATCCTGTAACTTGACTTGTCTCTGGCACGCCTTCTGTTTTCACAGCCTGAAGTTGACTGACATACTCTAAAACTGAAGAGAGCTGGTCTTGGAATTTTATGACTTCCTCTTCAGACAATTCTAATTGAGCTAACTTAGCGATGTGGAGGACTTCTTCCCTGGTTAACTTCACCTTTTTAGCCACGATATCACTTCTATGGTTCCGCCCCTTCATGGCCTAACGATAACATACTGACCACCTATTAAAAAGAGTTTACTGCATTGCCTGAAGTGCCTTAATTCGCTCCCCGATTGGCGGGTGCGTATTCCAAAGACCGGCAAACCAACCAACGGCCTCACTCCCCTTAAGAGGATTGATAATATATAGGCTTGCCGTGGCTCGATTTGCGGCTTCAAGTGGCTCCCCATCGGAGGATATTTTCGTTAGCGCTTTGATCAGTGCGTCGGGCTGTCGAGTTAATTTCACTGAAGAGGCGTCTGCCAGGAGTTCCCGCCGGCGTGAAACGGCTAACTGAATGAGCTGTGCCAGAATTGGCGAAATGATTGCCAAAACTAAGGCGAGTATAAAAAAGAGTGCGCTGCCGCGGTTTCCTTCATCTCGGTCTCTGGAGCCTCCAAACCATAAGGACCTCAGAAACCAGTCGCCCAGTAAAGCAATCATCCCGACTAAAATAGTCACGACTGCCAGTAAGCGAGTATCATAATTTCCAATGTGAGAAAGCTCGTGCCCGATAACACCCTCCAACTCCGTTCGATTTAATTTATCAAGTAAACCTCGGGTTACACACAACACTCCATGTTCAGGATCTCTTCCCGTGGCGAAAGCATTCGGGGCGGTATCTTCTATTACATATAATCTTGGCATCGGCAATCTAGCCGCCATAGACAAATTCTCTGTTACGCTTTGAAGAACCGGTTCGGTTTTCAGATTTACCGGTTTGGCATTGGATATGCCTAATATTATTTTGTCACTCCAATAATAGCTTGCGAGAGTCATCAAACCAGAAAGAATTAAAGCAAAGCCGACAAAGCCTGATCCGAAACCCATCGCTTTGCCTATGACATAAGAAGCACTTAAAACAAAGACGACAAAGATGCTGACCACGAGGATACTTTTCCGTTTGTTGTTGTCAACAGACTCGTAAACATTAATCATTTCTGCTCTGCCCTCCTACAATTGATTATTCCAGTTTGACTCTGGGGGTTTTTGTTTCCTCACTTGCAACTTTAAGAAAATCTCCCCCTGTTGGAGTTTCTAGCCCTGCTTCGGGTGTAAACTGAAAAGCTGTGGCAATAAGATTGCTTGGGAAGGTAGATAGTTGAGTATTGTAATCAGCCGTGAGGTCAATCAGAGTGCGCCTCGAATACATCACTTTATCAGCGGTATCTCGCAGCTCTTCCATGAGTTGGCCTATGACATCAGCACCTTTCATTTCCGGGTTGCTCTCCAATATAACTCTTAGACCGCCAACAAGTGCTTGCACTTTATCGTCGGCTTGAGACATTTGTTTTAAATCGCCTGATTTGACCGCTGCCTCAACCGCTTTTCTGGCTGAAGTTAATTTATCAAAAATGGCCTTCTCGTGCTTAAGATAGGCGTGCGCAGACTGCTCGAGGTTTGGGATAAGATCTGCTTGTCTTTTTAGTTGATTTCCAATCTCTTGGATGGCGGCTTTGATTCGAACGCGGTTGGTGACAAGTCCGTTATAAACCGTCAACACATAAAGCCCAAGCCCGATGACAATAACCAATAAAACAGTTAGTAGCATCAATTATCACCTCCTTACACTATACATTCTATCACTTAACTTAAGGGTAGCAAGGGTAAAATTTGATCCAGCGTCAGTGTATTAATAACTTGGTCAGCAGTAATCCATCCTCGGCGTGCGACGGTGACTCCGTACTTCATACCTTTTAACATCTCTTTGTTATGGCTATCTGTCCCCATGGAAAACTTCACTCCACGTTTACCCGCTTCGAAAACTAACGAATCAGATAAATCGAGCCTTGCCGGTTCAGCATCTATTTCGAGCCATTTGTTATTTTTCACGCAATATTCGAATATCGCTTCCCAGTCGACATCTATTCCTTCACGTTCGTTAAGTTTTCTTGCTGACGGATGGGCAAGTATTTTAACCTTCGGATGACTTAGTCCCTCCAGCACTCTTTTGGTCATTGTGTCTCTGCCCATATTAAAACTTGAGTGAATTGAGACTAGGGCAAAGTCTATGTGTTCGTACGCCTTTTCCGGAAGGCCAAGCGTACCGTCTGGCTTTATATCAATTTCTAACGAGTTGAATACTCTTTTTACTCTTTTTTCATAGCCTTTTACACGTGAGTAATTTATTTGTTCTACTTTTTCTTCTTTTCTTTTGACTAAATCTACGATTTGCGCGGGAGTATGTCCACTGACGCTTGGGTTGTGTTCCGTGAAAGCGAGATATTCGTAGCCGAGAGCATCCGCCTCGGTTAAAATTGATTCCATTGAGTCAATCCCAAGATCATGGCTGGGTTCGATCGGAAAATCTGAATGAATCTGTAGATCGCCTCGGATATCGCCAATACTTACGAGCGAAGGTAATTTATGTTCAAGTGCAGCCTTTATTTCACCTTTGTCTTCTCTCATTTCGGGAGGGATCCAATCCATTTTCAAAAATTGATAAAATTCTTCTTCAGTTTCAAATCTGCTGAGCTTCCCTTCTTGGTGCTTTTGTAATCCCTGAGTTTTTCCTTGGGCATCTATTTTCTGGCCGCGCAGGAGCTTGGCGATTCCATATTCAGAAAGACTATACCCAATTTTTGAGGCATAGGTGCGTAGCGCGATATTATGATGTTTTGATCCTGTGAGATGCTGTAATAATGATCCAAATGAAGCTGGTGGTTGTGTATAAAGATCAACCTGAATTTCTGAACCCAGTAAAATACTTGCCGTCACCGGACCGACTTCTACCACCCGTTGTTTCTTTGGGTATTGGGTAAAATGTTTGATAACACTCTTGGGGTCATTGGTAGATACCGCGATATCGATATCGCCAACGGTGGCTACTCCTCGCCTTAGGCTTCCCAAAGGCTCTGCACGAACGACTTTAGCATTGGCCCTCAACCAATTAATTAGATCATCGGCCACTTCAGCGGCGTAGGGTAAAAGCATTCTTCTTTCTCGCGATTTAATCTCTGAAATGGCTTTAAGAATTTTTAGCTCAGAATCTTCTCCGAAGCCCTCAATTGTTCTAATTCTTCCCTTTTTAGCTGCCTTTTCGAGTCTATCTATCGCCCCTTTTGCCCGTGAGATGCCTAATACTTTTGATAGCTTTATCGCTGTTCTGGCCCCCACCCCGGGAACGTGCATAAGTTCAAATGTTGCTTGGGGATAACTACTTAAAAGCTCATCAAAGTGTTTTGACCGACCATTTTTGAATAACTCATCTAGGTGCTTTGCAATCGATGGACCAACCCCTGGAATTGCTTGTAATTTTCCCTCTTCCCAAAGGCTTGCCATTTCAGATGTAACATGGTCTACCGCGTCAGCCGCTCTTTGATAAGCAATCGACTGAAACGTAAACTTCTCCCCTTTCAAGGCGTATACGGCAGCAACTGATCGGAGTAGGTGGGAGATCTGATTGTTGGAAAGTCGGTTATTATAAGCCATAAACTGAAGTCTGTTATGACATCAACTATATCATATGTAATTGACGAGACCGTTATGGTTTGTTATATTGGTTTATGTTGGACCTTGAATATCTATCTCGTCTAACACACCTAAGAGAAATCGTGAGGACCCGTGGTGTAGCCTGGCCTAACACGCGTCCCTGTCAAGGACGAGATCGCCGGTCCGAATCCGGTCGGGTCCGCAGCTATCACAATTTACTTCTGCCCTAGAAAGGAGACTTCTTGAAATGGTTGAACTAAAAACCGCTTTAAAGTCGCTTAAATTAAATGAATCAAATTTAAGCATTTTACTAGGAGCAGTTGTCGTTTTGATTATCGGCATCCTGGCTTTTCGATGGGTCAATAATCGAAATAATCTTGGCTCAATTCTTCCAAAATCTGCAACTGAGAGCGTAACTTCACCGCAGGCAACAAATACACCCGGCAAGCTGCCTTCGGAATACACCGTTAAAAGCGGTGACAGCCTTTGGAAAATATCTCAGCAACATTTTAATAATTCCGGATACAACTGGGTTGACATTGCCAAGGCGAATAATTTAAACCAGCCTAACCGTATAGTCGCAGGACAAAAACTGACTATCCCGGATGTTCCGGTTAGAACTCCTAAAGTTGTTGCCCAAAAACCTAAAATTGAGACAACAATTACAGGAAATTCTTATACCACTGTAAAGGGTGATTCCCTTTGGAAGATCGCGGTGGCTGCTTATGGTGATGGTTATAAATGGACCGCTCTTTATAATGCCAATAAAGACAAGATCGGAACAAATCCAAACCGCCTGTTCCAAGGATTAGCCTTAACAGTTCCCCGCTAGATAAGATCTAAAGTCAAGTTAGCCTCGTCACACCTCTCTAGCAATATGAGATAATTGTTTCTGTGCTGAAAGAGATGGTTTTGCGTGGCTTTATCCCTTGAGTTATCGAAGTATACAATGGAGAAAAGGAGAAAAGCGGGATTAGTTGAGCGGCTCAACGATACCTTCCTCCGCCAAAAATAAGTTGTATATTGGCGGACCCGCCTGAATGTGAAACTTTCGGCGGGCAAGGTAAAAGCATGTTTTATACGTACGTTTTAGAGTGTTTTGCCAAGGGTAAATTGTCGATGTTTTATGTAGGCTCTACTGCTGATCTAAGAGGGAGGATTGCCTCACACCGTTTAAAAGAAGTTCCATCTACAAAAAGATATGACAAGTTAAAATTGGTATACTATGAAGCATGCCTTTGTAAAGCAGATTCAATCCGCCGAGAAGGTCAGCTAAAAACAGGTTTCGGCAGAGGTTTTATCAAAAGAAGGCTCGAAGTGTACCTCAAAAACATGCGGGATTAGTTGAGCGGCTCAACGATACCTTCCCAAGGTATAAAGACGGGTTCGACTCCCGTATCCCGCTCCATACGGCAATCGAATTCAAAACATTACTATTTTCCTTAATAAATTCGACTTTTTCGAGTCCGAGGCTTTGTTTTGCATCTCAAATTGTTAGCCTAGAAAATTATTGACCAGATACTGGAATCGACCTTAAGAAAAAATACCTGTCGGTTACAAACTGGAAACTCGCATCCAAATCGGATAGTGGTCAGATAGATTTCCGTATTTTTCGTCAGTTAGAACCTTGAATTCTTCTAGCTTTATTAGGTTGTTTCCGAAAGCATAATCTAATCTGAGTACTGGATCATTTACGGGAAGCGGAAATAACTTTGCCGGAACAGTGTTACCTTTTCCTTTACCCATATCAATAAAACCAGCGTTAACAAGTATTTTTGTTACCTCTCCCCGTTTCATCTCATTTAATGATCTTTTCATACTTTTCATAGGTCCAGGGAACTTATAACCTAATACCTCTAACTGTTTGTTGGTTTGTGCCAGATCGCCACGGTCAAAGGTGTTTAAATCACCTGTAATTATTGTAGGGGTATAGATGTCTACCAATTCTAAAACTGCTTTTATTTGCTTTATCCTGGTATCTTCATTTACGTCATCAAGATAAATAGTAAAAATATCTATTCCGCCAACTTTAGTTTTAATAGCATTTCGGGTAGCTAGCCAAATTGTTTGCATTTCCGTTCCGGCGATTTGAGAGAAAACGGTAACGCCGTTGTCGTGCCCTATCCCAATTAATCTTTCATCATCCAGTTTTATTGGTTGAACGAAAGGATATCCAAAAATTTGTTTAAGCTGGGTGACGGTAAATATGTCTGTCCATCTATGGGTATCAACTAAACTGACAATATCTGGCTTCAGCTCTTTGATAACACTAGCTAATCCATCAATTCGCTCAGGTCTTTTTTCTGGACTACCGTAATCTTTAAAACCACCACTCAAAATATTCCAAGACAATATTTCTATTGACATTTTTTTATTTTAGTCCATGCGACTAAGACAGATCACTAACTAGTATTTTGTGCTGCCAGCTCCCTAAAAAGGGTTCGTTCACTCCGCCACAGGCGAATAAACTCCGAGATCATTCGGTAGTTTAATTTTATTCTCGGCGGAGGATTGTAACAATTTCACAGACGATAGCGTGGATCCATTAGAATTACAGATAAGAAATAAATTACCAAAAATAAAAGAGAGGCTATTACATACTTTTCGAGTTTTGAACTTTCCTTATTTTTTATGACTTTAGGTATTGCCGCGATTAGAAACGCTTCAATTCCAATTGAAATAAATCCTAAAGCGACAATTATTTGTCTGATGAATGGTGGAAATACTGATAAATCTTCATTTACATTTCCGAGCAAGTCTAAGAAAGTATGAATCTTAAGGATGTCTTGAGTAATATCTTTCAAAAAGTGAACAATAACAATCAGAAAAATAATCGGAAGGGAGAAATACCAGATCATATGGAAATATTTGCTCATATAGCAAACTAATTTTACCCCATTTGTTGACAGACCTTATCTTCAAATGTTCTTTTAAAGCCTGAAGTTGTAGAATTTAATCAGCTGTTATGTAATAGCGAGGACCGATTTTTATCTTAGTGATAAGTGAGAAATCTGGGTCGAGTAGAGATTGTTTGATATACTCGTCCTGGCCAAATAGGCCCTGCCGGCAGGCAGGTCCGAGTTAATTACGGTCCCAGCTCCGAAAGTGACGACTACTAACAGAAGTGAGAAGTTATTTATATTAACCATCAATAAGTTACATGGATTTACAATCAGTCTCTTTACCGATAGAAAAACTTGAGAAATTTCCGGAACATTATCAAATCCTACAGAAAGCTGTAGCTTTACTGGCCGCAGATCATCGGGTACAAGGGATTTATTTAACAGGCTCATTTGCTAACGGATCTCCCGATCTATATTCAGATTTGGACATCAACTTAATTGTTCCGACTAAAGAAAGAGAAACGGTTATAAAAGACCATCAACAACTAAGAGAAGGCATTGCTGAAGTTGCAACCCAGTTTCCAGCTACTCATCTTAAAAACCCAAATCAAATAATTGTTTTTTATATAGGCAGTTATCCTATTCACGTTGATTATGAGTACAAAATTTCTGAAGATTTAAAACCTGTGGCTAAAGGGAAAGGTGCATTTATAGTTCTTGATAAAACAGGCGAATTAAATAGTTGGAAACAAGCTTGTTTAGGGGTTACCGAAGACGTTTCACCTGCAGCAGACAATCTCCAATACTTTGAAGATAGGTTTTGGGGTTGGATTGTTTATACACATGGAAAAATTAAGAGAGGTGAACTGTGGGAAGCAAGGGACGCTATCGAATACATGCGGAGTAATGTTTTGAATAGGTTAGCCTGCTATCAATTGGGATTAGTGAATGAAGGGAACAGGCGTCTCGAAGCAAAATTCACTCCAGAGATTCTAAATATGTTAGAAAAAACAGTACCAGAAGGGCACAATAAAGAATCATATACAACGGCATTATCAAACACTATTGATGCTTACATAAAACTATTTGATGAAATAGTATCGACCAACGACATGGAAGGGATAACACAGGCAGACCGTGATTACCTTACCAAATCGGTTAAGTCTTAACAAGGTTTTTGAAGTACTGCGAAATTGGGTATGCAAAAGTGTTCTTTTAATGTTAAAGGTTCTAAACCCGACTCTCGCGTGATACACTTTGATAGGCCCGCTTCGACTCGATCGTCGAATCGAGGCGAGTTCGAGCGAAGTACGGTTACCAGCTCCAAAGCGAAAGAAATGGACAGTTTGCAACAGAAACGAGAAACAGAGTAAACTGAAATTATGGAAGAACAATCTGCACCTCAACCAACAATTACTCAACCGGCTTCTTCTCCGGCCCCCGTAAAACAAAGTATTAAACCTTTAATAATCGTTGTCGGTCTTGTATTTCTTCTTATGACCGGGGGGCTAGTGTATTTTGGTTACCAAAATTATCAACTACAACAAAAGCTCAACCAGCTTCAAGAGCAGCAAACTAGTCAGATACAATCCAGTCCTTCTTCTTTGCCCGCCTCCCAGACAGCTATGAGTGGAAAATTGTATACAGATCCCTTTAGTGCATTTACATTTAATTACCCAGACAATTTCGTGGTTCAGGGCGGGATTTATCAAGGACAGTATTACAATAAAGAATTACTAATTACCCTACAAGTTGCTGGAACCGAGTCATACCGACCCACCAATCAACTTAGCGTAGTCACCCGCAAAACTTCAGGACTTGACACGTTTTTGGATGATATTTATTCACTCAAGGTAGGAGAAATCTGGAGTAACCCTAACTTTGCGCCGAAATACACTCGTATTGCAGACAGCGTGATTGGTGGTATTACTGTCCATAATTATTCACAAAGTGGAGACTCTGAGGGAGAAGATAGAATGACAATCCTTAATAAAAACGGAAAATATTACGTGCTCACGTATGGATCCGAAAACCCTGGCAATTTGCAACCAGATTCTCCTGAATATGGTGTAGATTTCGCCAAAGCATTTAACCAGGTCTTTTCGAGTTTTAGATTTCTTTAAATGATCTTAGGTGAAGGTGTTCTTTTAAGGCTGAAAGTTCTGAACCTAATTTTGTTGTGATATATTTTGATAAGCCCGCTTCGACTCGATCGTCGAATCGAGGCGAGTCAGCTCCGACCGCGAAGCGAGTTCGAGCGAAGTACGCTCCCCAGCTCCGAAAGTGACAGAAATAAAGAGAAAGTAAAAGTTAAGAGATGATCAAAGCAATAGTCAGTGATTTTTCCAGAGTTTTGTTATTCCCTAAAGATAAGAGCTATCAAGGTAGTCTGAATGCTCTGCACAAAGAACTGTCTGAAAAACCAAGCTATAATGCGCTTGACTTTTTTGAGTTGAATGTTGGGCTCTTGGATTTTTATAAATCTCTAAAAGACAGAATCCCTGTTTATATTTTTACCAGTGATGTCATTCAAGATTCTCCCGAATTTCAGCCGTATCTCCAGCCGGTGTTTAAAGAGGTTTTGTCAGCTAAAAAAATGAATACAGATAAAAAAACCTCTGAGGCGTATGGGTTAGTTGCCTCTCACCTCAAATTAGGTCCTAATGAAATACTATATGTGGACGATGCACCTGAAAATATTCAGGCAGCAAAAACAGCTGGATTAAATACGTTTCTGTACAAGGATTACGAAAATTTACTTAATCAAATTAGAGAAGCTCTGAATTCCTAGGTGTTTCTTTGGTCTTTGGAATGTTAAGCTGAGGCGTCAAATCAGAAGTGATATACTTTGATTGGCCCGCTTCGACCGCGAAGCGAGGCGAGTTCGAGCCCAGTACGCTCTCCCAGCTCCGAAAGTTACAATAATAAACAGCTATGAAAGTGGCCAAGAACGACGCAAAGTTAATTACGAGAGAATTTACAACTATTTACAGCTATCCTGCTTCTTCAAAAGCAATTAGTGCGGCTTACATTGAAGTAAAAGGGAGGCATCCGTCTGGAGAAAAAGAACAGTTTATAGAACATGACCTTCACGTACTTTTTTATATAACTAAAGGAAGTGGAACTATTACGATTGAAAATATGCCTTATGAGCTTCAAGAGGGTGATGTACTTACAATCCAACCAGGTCAAAAGTATTTTATTGAAGGAAACATATCATACGTGGTTGTCACCTCTCCGGCATATTACTCTGAACAAAATGAAATTGTGGCTGATTAAATACAGTTTCTACGGTTAAGGTAGATCACAATTCGTACCATCGACTAGCTGACTTATGGAAAAAGATAAGACTCGAGAATCTACGGAAACATCCGAGACACAAAAAGACGATACCGACTCCAGTTTGGAGCGAGAAATAGCCGCTGGAGAGTGGCAACGGCTTAAAACATTTATTACCTATCGGAAGCGATCACGTCAGGGCCGGATACTGGCAAGTTACCAAGCGGTTACTAACCGCCTTAATCAGCTTTCCACAGTTTTCATGCAAGTGGTGAGAAATAATCCTAGTGGCGCACAAAAATTACTTGAAGAAATAATTAGTGCTAGAATATATTTAAGAGAAAGGGGTTAATTTTCAGGTCTAACGCGATACGCCGAGATAGCTCAGTTGGTAGAGCGGCGCTTTCGTAAAGCGTAGGTCCCGGGTTCGAGCCCCGGTCTCGGCTCATTAGCTTATGGCCAGATATCCTAGTTATTCACGACTGAATTGGGCAGAAGAGCGTAGGTTGAGGCGTAAAGTTTGGTTCTTGGGCACGATCTCTGTATTGCTTTTAGTAGCATTTGTAGTCTGGGGCATCCCGAATCTTTTTAATCTCATTTCTTCGGTACGCAATTCAGGTGATCGATTAAGCAGTGGTTCTGATACTTTGGCCCCGGCACAGCCATTTATTTTCGCATTGCCGCAGGCGACCAACAGCGCAGAGTTATTTGTTTCCGGAACTTCAGAATCGGACGCTAAAGTCGAAATAAATGTAAATGGACGACTTCAGACATCCACAACCTCGGATAAAAGTGGCTTGTTTAAGTCATCGAGAATTGTTTTATCTGATGGATCTAACAACATAAAAGTAATCGCTACCGACAAAGCGGGTAATCGTAGTCTACCGAGCCAAGAGCTGAAGATAATTTTTGATAACACTAAGCCTCAAATTAATATTGATCAACCTCAGGATGGCCAAAAATTCGTAGGAGTACGGCAACAAAACACTACGATATCCGGAAAAATAAATAAAAGGGCTTCGCTTGCAATTAATCAAAGATTTGTTTATGTTTCGCCGGATGGTTCATTTACAACTTCCCTCTCGCTTAGCAACGGGGAGAATCTGATTATTGCGATTGCAACCGATTCTGCAGGAAATTATGATACGAGACAAATAAAGGTTACTTTTGAACCTTAACTAGAACTTGCGTTTTCTTCTTGGCTTTGATTGATCGACAGTCCTATTAAAGTAGATATCCAAACTAGTATCCAAAGATAAAAATAACTATTTAAAAACCAAGAGTGCCCCAAAAGTGCAAACAGAGAAGCCAAGGCAACTACTCCAACCTTTTGGGTCTGTCGGGTTAATTTTTTAACAATTTGAAAAACCAAATTGCAGAACGCTAAACCACCTACTAATCCTGAAGTGGCTAAAACCAATAAAAAACTTGAATCACTACCGGATGCCGAGTGATTCCTGTCTGTGCTGGTTATATAACCTTCTCTTTCTTGGGCAAACTTATAAGCATTGAAGCCCACTCCAAAAACCGGGTACTTTTTAAAGATACTTATGGCATGTGACCAATTTTCTATCCTGGCCAGGATACTATTTTCCCGCTCAAGCCGGATTCCTTCACCCACTGGCCGAGGCAATAATAGCGTCGAAAAAATAATATCCCCATCATTATTGACCAAGCGATTTTTGACAATTTAAATTCCGACTTTAGCCCGATCAACATAAGGAGAGAGCTGGCATAGATATAGCCAGCGAACCCCGGGTCAAAAAAACTGGCGGCTATTCTAAATAGGTGAGGATCCCATCCTTCGTTTGCGAGGGGACCGAAATAAGGAAAAACGAGATACTGTACTAAGCCTGAGATGGCTAAGCCGGTTCCTGCCATTAACATCAACTTAAGTATTCTCTTTTTCATTCGACCATCGATAACCAATCCAACAAGAAACAAACTACTAGCAACAAAATATCTCGCAAGATACAAGAAGGCCAACGCAAAGTTATTTTCATCCACAGAAAGGGGGGTTAATATCAGGGACAAAATCAGGACAATAATAAATCCAATCCAGGCAACGAAGGGTGGATTGTATAGTTTTTTAATTATCGGAAATATTTTAAGGATCATTAGCAGGATAATTACTGCAGAAATAATCTCGACGAAGTAAATGGGCGTTTCTTCAGAGAGTTGGTATCTGATAAATTGTCCTAACGGGAAGATGATCCAGAGAGCTGCGTAACCTATCCAAAGTAAGTCACCTTGTACTAAGTGCTTGATAAAGCTTATTTGTCTATTCATTTAGATATAACTCCATTTCGCTTTGAACGTCTGTATAGACCAATTTCGTTTGTTCGTACCCTGAGGGTAGTTTTGCTCCCTTGCGAACAAGGAGATATCGATAATTTTCGGGATTATCTGCCCAAGAAATATGATCAAAGGGAAAATCCACATAGAATAGGTTATGAATGTCCGTAATTAGCACTTTATTCGAACCAACTAACTTTGCAATTTTACCTCCCCGATCAATGTAATTTCCAAAATCTAAGTCCAGATTACTTGCTAAAAATTCCTCTTTCGACTGTTCACCTGATATGAAGGGAATAAATTTTTGAGAAGCCAGAGTCCTTGCAAAAACATTAATTCCGATAGAGATAACCAAAAAACAAATAGTTATTTTTCTAAATCTATTTTGTAACTGGTAAATCGATACCGCCACAGGGACTGATAAGACCGCCAACCCTGGTAATAGATACCGATTGGAGAACTGAGGGAAGAACCAGACTCCAGAAAGAAGTATCATTGCTAAAATAAAGTAAGCTTTTATCGTTTTATTCCACCTTGACCAGCAAATAAGAAAGACAGGGATTAGGGCAACATATACAGGAGAGATTGGCGTGTCCGGCTTGAAGGTCCATTGCCAAGGAGCAAATACAAAACTACCCAGTCGCCCCAGAAAAGAGCTTAGCGGGGCGGATATTACACTTTCGGGTTGATATGTAAGCAATGGGTAAATTGGATCACCAGTTTTGATCCAAGAAATACTTAGCCAAGGGATGATGACCATTATTACGGCTGCAGTATAATTTAATGTATTTTTTACGCCGGTTTGTAGTGGTTTTTTTTGAATAAATATCCAAAAAGCAATCAAGACAGACGGGACAATAAAGATCATCTTTACTGATGAAGCTAGTCCGAATAATAATCCGCCTAGCCTGTAATCTTCCTTCTCAACTAATCCACGAACAGCTAAAAGGAGAAACACAACCACATACAGATCTGTATAGGCGGTAGTCGAAAGCCAACCGACAGAAAGCATGGTGTACCAGTCAACTGCGACCAATAAGGCTATTTGTCGGGTGATATGTTTTCGACTGAGGGAATAAATTAAGGCGAAGGACAGTAAACCAAATATAAGATGCATGAATTTCGCCATGGTTGCAGTACGATCAATCGAGAGCAGAAGCGTGTACCACATCTCTGCCAAGCGCGGAAGCCCGCTTGGCAGCAAATTACCCCGGGGAAACCAAATTTCTCCCCTTTCTAAATACAATTGCGGAAGCGGCAGGTGATACCATAGCGCATCGAAAGACAGTTCCGGAGAAGCTGCCCCTATCAGATTTAATACCAGCTGAAATATCGCTACTGTAATAAGTAATCGCTCTAAAATTCCGTCATTCCAGAGTCGTTTTACTTCATCGATTAGGGCCACAATTAATTTTGCCCTTAAAATAAGGGTGACTGAGAATACAGACAATAAAATGAAGATAAAGGCCAGTATGCTTATACTCGGTAAATCCCAGAGTACGCCGATTAAATAAAGTGCATACCCAACGATTGCCCACGCTAAAACAACAGTAAGCATGGAAGCTTTCCTCGACAACCCAACATTAATAAATAGGATGCTAATATGATACTAAGCCAGAAGAGGTAGAGCGCTTCCCATCGTGTTTTTATCATAGACCTGTACTTTTAACATTTAACGTTTGCCCACCTGACTTTGTAAACAAGAAAAGTTTTGATCGAACTAAAAATGAATGAAAGCTCATCAGAAGCGCAATATTAAAACCTGCCATCCCGTCTAAAAACCCTAACTTAAAAATCCAACTTCGAAAAAAGGTTGCTAGGGGCTTAAACCAATCAACCAGATTTGTACTTTTACCTTCTTCGTAGAATTGTCTTGCGTTAAGGGACGATTTAAAGTTTATTTCCTGTAAAAATTCTGCGACCGACTGATGTGGATAATGCAAAAGGGGATTGTTAAGTTGGTCTATCTTGCCTTCTATCTCCCAAACTTCATCAACCCTTCGTCTCCACTTTCCAACTCCCCTTCTTCCCAGACGAACATAATTAAATCTGGCTATATCCCCGTGGCGAATTTTCTTGCCCCATAAGTAGTCGATGCGTTTTACCTTAAAACCCTTGTACTCAACTTTTTTTACCTTTTCCATAATTTCATTTGATAATTCTGTTGTGACTACCTCATCGGCATCCACGAACAGTACCCAAGAATTTGCAGCTTTTTCCAGGGCGAAGTTCCTTTGAGCAGCGAAATCATCTTTAAGTGCTCGCTTGAATACCTTTGCTCCCAATTTAGATGCAAGTTCTACCGTTCTATCTGAAGACTCATCGTCAATTACTATTATCTCGTTACACCATTGCAGTGATTTGATGCATCTTTCAATATTTTTTTCTTCGTTTCTAGCCAAAACTATTGCTGTAATCATGAAATACTAAATCCTCATTTTATCTATCCGGTTTATGATGAACAGATGATATCTGTAGTCGAAATAAATAACCCGTAAAAGAACCAATTAATACAGCAATATCAGATATTAACTGGAGCAATGGTAGCCACATGGTCGCGCTAATAACACCAACATACTTATAGTTTTTATTAACTGCCCATACTAGATATAAACATGATAATAGAGCAATGATTACCCATAAACGATTTGATACAAAGAGCGCTAGTAAAAACAAAATAATAAATAAAATTGCTCTTATGAAAAGTAATGGAAGTGTATTCCTTGTTGTCCCTGCCTGGGCGTCTCCGAAAGCAAATTTTAAAAACATCCAAAATGCCTCAAGCACTTCCTTTCTTGGTTCCCACTCAACCACGGCTTCTTTTGCGAAACGTATTCTTCTCGCACGCATGGATTTTAACCGCCTAGCTAGCACATAGTCCTCATTGTACGAAAACTCTTCTGGAAATCCACCACAGTCATTTAAGATTTTCCTAGTCAATGCCATTGAACGTGATGCAGGTAAGAAATTATCATTTAACAAATTATTGTTCATCACTAACGTGTATGTGGCAAGACATCGCTGAAATACCGTAGCCTTATGATTCACTCGATAATAACCAGCAACAACATCGCAGTCTCCTCCACGAATGGGTTCACTAATTTTCTTAACCCAGTCCTTGTTTGCAATACATCCTGAGTCCGTAATTGCGATAATATTATTTCGAGCTCTTTTGATTCCTTCATTCCTTCCAACGGATCGATTACCTGTCTTGGAATAGTATTTAACTCCCTTTCCTTTGAACTCTGAGATTATTTGAGAAGTTTTATCCGTGGAACCTCCATCTACAACCAAAATTTCTCCGGGTTTATATGTTTGACTCAAAAGAGATTTTAAGGTACCCCTAATGCTTTGGGCTTCGTTTTTTACAGTAATTACGACGCTAACATGGTTCGTGTGATGGTGGTTCTTGTTTGACATCGAAATATAAAAGATTATAAACTAAACTGACTTGTACCACATTATACTTAGTAAATTTCTCACTTTCAGAATAGGTGTAGTTCTTCTTCTAACTTCATTAGGTTTATTTTTGCTTTCGCCCGTGACCAGCGCTTCAATTATCTTATTCGAGGATGATTTCGAAAATGAAGAATATACGAGAAGCTCTTGGATAGTAGAAGCAGGGGATTGGAAGGTATTAGATGGTGATTACTCGTCGACGGTTATGTATGACGGTTCTGACCACTGGAGCCTTAGTAAGACAGGACTATCGGTATGGACTGATTACGAATTCCATACTGATGTCAAAAATACTGCTGGGGCAGATAAGGTAATATTGTTTAGATACAAGGACTGGAATAATAATTATGCTGTTCACATGGTTGGTTACCCATTTTCACAAAATTATGTTCGGCTTAATAAATCAGAAAATGGAGTTTTTAAGCAACTAAAGGTCGTTCCTTTTCTGAATACAATTAATTCATGGTATTCTTTAAAAGTAAGAGTCGTAGGTAACAAGATTGAGGTGTATATCGATGGTACCAAGTATATCGACTTTGATGACACTGGTAGTATTTTGAACCAGGGTAAAATAGCCTTGTATGTCTGGTCTGGCAATTACTCTGGAGTAGGTAGTATAACAACCTCTCATTTTGACAATGTATTGATAAATGATCTTTCAACTTTCCCTTCTCCTACCCCACTTCCCGTTCCTTTGTTAAAACAGACAGATTTACGATGGTCAGATGAGATATACGATAGTGCTACCGAGTGGTCCTCTCCGGCTCCACCAACGATACATCGATGGGGATGCGCAATTACGTCTGTTGCGATGAATTTTCTTTTTCAGGGTGTAGACAAGACACCTGATGGATCTGAAGTTAATCCGAATTCAATAAATTCTTGGTTGCAGTTGGAAGAGGATGGTTATGTTAATGGCGGACATGTTAATTGGTGGGCGTTAAGAAGATTTACCCGGCTGGCGCATAACCTTTATGGTTCGCCTATTTTGGATTTTAGAAAAAATAGCTCATTTAATACTAAGTTGCTCAACGCTCATCTCGAAAAAAATCAACCCGACATAATTGGCGTAAAGCAGGGTGGTCATTTCGTGGTCGCCACAGGCCGCTCAGCAGCGTCACACTTTATAAATGATCCACGCTATCCATTTACGGAACTCTCCTCATATAACAGTCCAAATTCAATAATGAATTACTTTCCCACCAATACGAACCTGGCCGCTTTATACCTGACGGTAGACCCGAAGGTTGAACTATTTCTAACAAATCAGATGGGATTAAAACTAGGAAAGGATCCCAGCACCATGGAAATCTTTGTCCCCGGAGAAAGCAATTATGGATTTGTTCCTCCAATTCTGGACGAAAGTAATCAGCCAAGTGGTCCTGGTTTTCAAGAGCTGGCAATGCCATTGCCAATCAACGCAAGCTACAGCCTTGTTATCTGGTCGGATTCGCTTTCACCTTATAAACTGACCCTCATTGGTTATGATAGGAATGGAGATCCTTTTATGAGGACATTTGAAGGAATCGTCGATGATGGTTCCCCTACCCTTATCAACTTTGACTATTCACAAACTGATCCCGTCGGAGTAAAGAACGCGGTTAAAGTTGTGACCTATGAGACCTTTCGAAATGATATTCGGTTGGCTTATAGTCTGGGCTGGATAAACTCCCAGACAACAAGAGATCAGCTTATTCACAGGGTCTCGCTTCTGGAAAAAAAAGATACTAGTAATAGTGACAAACCATCTCAGGTGATCGGCGACCACCTTAGAGACTATATCTCCCAGTTAAACAAACAAAACCGAATTAATAACCGGTCGAGTAAACTGTTTCTCGCTGATCTGACTCAACTCGGCTTCTGACAGTCGGCACAGTGCCAGATGGTTCACAATTCGTGCGACTGACAAATCAGTCTCCCTGATTTGGAAGAAGTACTGAAAAATCCGCAGTAGATTACAAAGAAGTATTTCCTTAATCGTGCGACTGAAGTCCGACGTCTCCCGTCGGACGAGGAAGTACTGAAAAACCGCAGTTTTTCAGTGCACGTGCATGGGCTTGAACCATGGACCTCTTCGATGTGAACGAAGCGCTCTACCGCTGAGCTACACGTGCATGAGAACCTATCTTACCAGAGATATTGTCATTTTTCCCGGTCACGCCTATTGCAGATATATTATAAGACCCCCATAATAGCTTTGTCCTTATGAATAAAATCTGGGCATTCTTACTGGATACAGTCGAAACGGTGGTAACCTCCTTAGCCATCTTTCTAATTATTTACCTTTTTCTTGCCCGGCTCCATTACATAGAGGGATTGTCTATGCAGCCCAATTTCCAGAACGGAGATTATATCCTAGTTGATCTTATTTCGTATAAATTCTCGCAACCAAAACGAGGTGATGTTATCGTCTTTATTGCCCCTCCGTCCCCCAAACATGAATTTATTAAACGAGTTATCGGCATTCCCGGTGATACCCTGGCAATTTCACAAAACAAAGTCTTTCTTAACGGAGCGCTTGAGCCGGATTCCTTCTTACCTTCTAATTTTATCACCGCTGACGGAAATTTCCTCCCTGAGGGAAAAGAAATACAGGTTCCTCAAGAACAGTATTTCGTTCTAGGTGATAACCGTTCAGAGTCGAGTGACAGTCGAGTTTGGGGATTTGTACCGAAGAAGAATATTGTCGGTAAAGCTTGGCTTCGAGTATGGCCGATTCAAAATCTGGGGTTTATTCCTAACTTCAGTTTTTAGATATCTTTTAAACAACAACGCCCTTGAAGATTTTCTGCAAACGGTCTTCTGTGTCTTCCAGCCCTCCTTTAAGTACCAAAACTAACCTTGTCTCAGCGCGAGAACGTGTCAGTTTAACTTTTGAGATATCTCCTCCGCCCAATGCTTGCTCAATTGCATCTCTTATTTTGTCAATGTCCTCAGAAATGATATGTGGGGCTTTGCTGCTGGGTTTCGGTTTTTGCCCCACCTGAGCCCTCATTCTCCGGGCAAGATCCTCCGCCCTGCGTACTGAACCGGCTTCTTTGAGGATTATTTTATAGGCCTCTACCATCAACCGATCATCATCAATGGCAGCCAAGGCCCTGGCATGACCTTCTGATATTAAGCCTGATAATAGGCCGTCTTTGAGGGCATCCGGCAGGCTTAATAACCTTAAAGTGTTAGATACATATGCCGGACTTTTGGAAATTCTTTGAGAAATATCACTGTTTGATAAACCAAATTCACTTATCAATCTTTCAAATGCCTTGGCGCGGTCGACCGGATTAAGGTCAGCCCTTTGAACATTTTCCACGATCGCCATTTCGAGCATGCCCCGAGGCGATGTCTCCCTAATGATCGCTGGAATTGTTTTTATCCCAGCCAGTTTTGAAGCCCGCCAACGTCTCTCACCGGCAATTATCTGAAAGCCTGCTGGCGTCTTGGCGATAACGAGTGGCTCCAAGATACCGTGTTCTTTGATTGAATCTACTAAATCGACGAGAGATTCCGGGGTGATAACTCCACGTGGCTGAAGAGGATTAGGTTGCAATTCCTCAACGCTTATCTGAATTATCTGGTCGTCCATTTATGAAGGGGTAACTGAAATAAACAGCTTTCCGAGTAGCCTCTTGATGGCGATTTTACCTTCACGTATTGTGTATATTGTGTGATCCCGACCTTCTTTGACCCCTTGACCTGGCTTGAAAGTAGATCCGTGTTGCCTAACTAAAACCATCCCATTTTTTACTGCCTGACCGTCACCAACCTTGAGACCGAGTCTCTTTCCGGGACGATTTCCTTGCTGCCTGGTCTTTGATGAAGCTTTTGTATGAGCCATCGCAAAACAGATTAATTTAAATTTTCACGATTGTCAAGAGGAAAATCGATAATGTGAAAATTTAATCTACTTCTTCGGCTTTCGCGAGGCTACTTTTGCAGGTGGAGCTTTCTTCGGCTTGGCTTCAACCTCTTCTCCGAAATCATCAATCCTGAGTCGGGTTAGCTGACCCCTAAAACCCGTTGTCTTTTGGTAACGTGACTTGGCTTTGTATTTAGAAATTTTAATCTTTGGGCCTTTCTCTTGGGCGATGACCTTGGCGATCAGTTTTTTTCCTGGAATTACTGGAGCACCAATTGTTACCTTGCCGTCTTCAACCAACATCAATATATTGCTAATTATAACCTCTGCGCCGGGATCCCCTTTGATAAATGAGGTAACGAAATCAACCTGAGGACTAACTTTATATTGAGCTTTTTCTATCTCAACAACTGCGTAGATCATGCCCGGATTATAGCTTATTATTCGGAGCTAAACAATATCGTTATCAGGAAAAATTACGTCCGATTTCAAGTGCGTCTGTATTTTTCAATCTAAGATAGACACCATGGACTAAGCCCAGAGAAAAAAGAACTGAGACCAAGGAGGAACCACCCTGAGAAATAAACGGCAGTGGTACACCCGTGACGGGTAGTAGCCCCATATTCATCCCTGCCCCCACAAATGCTTGAAAAAAAATAAGACCCATCACGCCGACCACATAGAGGCGCTCGAAGCGATTTGTGGTTTTAGAGGCAACTGTGTACATTCTCCAAAAAATAATCCCAAAAGAAGCCAAGACAATAATGGCTCCTATTACGCCCAACTCTTCGACTAGTGAGGCAAAGACAAAGTCTGTACTATTTTCGGGTAAAAATCGAAGATGTGACTGCGTACCACGTCCCAATCCTCTCCCAACTAATCCTCCTGAACCAACAGCGACCAACGCCTGAATCAGGTTATAGCCGGTTCCCAATGGATCCCGTCCGGGCTCCAAAAAAGAAAGTAGTCGGTTCTTTTGATACCCTTTTAAGAAATTCCATATCAATGGGAAAAGAATCCCGACAGAAATACCTAAAGTTCCCAACCAAGACATGGGTATTCCGGCGGTGAAGATAACAGCCAGCCATCCTGCCATAAGTACCAAGGCACTTCCTAAATCTGGTTGAAGAAAAATAATTACCGCTGGGACGATAGCCAGTAAGCCACCCAGCAAGATTTCTCTCGGCCGATTCAACTTTCTTGTCGAAAAATACTTTGCGAGACCAATGATTATAAGAGGTTTAACAATTTCGGAGGGTTGAATGTTCAAGGGTCCAATGGATATCCATCTAAACGTTCCTCGAGTGAGTTCGCCGATAATAAAAGGTAAAACCAAAAATACAACTGACGAAACATATATATACTTTGCAAACGTAGAAAAAAAAGTAGATGAAATTATTGATGCAACGAAAAAAGCAAGTATGCCTACAAATACAAAGCCTGTTTGCAGGTACACTTCTGAGGGGGAGATACTGGCTTGAATTGTCAGTCCTACCCCAATCAGCAGAATCGTAGCCCCGATGATCCACCAATCAAAACTCTTGTGCACAACCGAATTTTATCATTCCCTTTAAACTTCTTTCACTTCCAGATCAGCACCCTCTTCGATCTTAGTCGCCAGTGTTTGACGCAATACCCGGTTTACCAGCTCCTCGCTGGATGGAATAAATGCGGATTTAATAATAACTTTCTGATCCAGCAAAAGACCCAGTTCTTTGCGCTTGTCCTGAACTTGACGAACGAGCTCTCTGGCTTTGCCCTCCTCGATCAGCAGCGGAGTTAGTTGAGTGTTCAAATCTACCGTTAATTCACTGTCTTTCCCCTTTTTCCAAAATACCCGTTTGATGTTGAGTTCATCAGCCAGTAACTGCATCAACTCCCCCGACGGCTGACGGCCGGGAGCGCTTACGTTGACCTCTGCCAGAGGCTGTCTAACTTTTATTTGATTTATCTTTCGTTGGGCTAGTCCTTTTTCCGCTACCTGTCTGATCACCTGCATTTGTTCTATTAGTGAATTATCCAATACCTCACGTGTTTTAACTTCCGGCCAATCAGCCAGATGGACCGATTCCTCACCAGTCAAATTTGTATAAATTTCTTCGGTCAAGAAAGGGATAAATGGAGCTAGAATCTTCATCAAAGTTACTAAAACTGTATAAAGCGTTGCATGACATAGGTCTTTATCCTTTTTATCTAAAGCCGAGAACCCGACTCGATCACGAGACCGACGGACATACCAGAGCGAAAGATCCTCGACAAAGTGTTCAAGCAGGCTAGCAGCCGTAGAAGCGTCATATTTTTCCAAAGCTTCGGTCACCTCGATAATTGTTTTATCCAAGAGCGTAAGGATCCAAAGATCAAGAGCGGTGGGTTTACTACCCAGCTCAAAGCGCGGGTGCCAATTGTCCAAGCAAGAGTAAGTAACGAAAAAGTTATAGACGTTCCAGAGGGTTAGGTAGAATCGACGACGGGTGTCGTCAGCTTCTTTTTGGCCAAATGGAGCGTTTTGGGTAATATTGCTAAGTTCACAATACCAACGGATGATGTCCGCACCGAACCGATCTGCGCCTTGGGTAAAATCAATCGCATTTCCGAGGCTTTTGTGAAATGGACGACCCTGAGAATCGACCATGGTGGCAAAACCCAAAACAGTTTTGAAGGGATTAGTTTTTTCTAAAACGGTACTCATAGCGATTAGTGAATAGAACCAGTTTTTAAATTGGCCCGGGAAGGATTCGGTGATGAAGTCGGCCGGGAACCATTCCCGCCAGTATTTTTTATCAGACGTGTAGCTCAGCTTATCTGTCTTGGGGTCAATCAGTGTCGAAAAAGAAACGATGCCGGCATCAAGCCAGGGGTTTCCCACATCGCCGATTCGGGAAATCACGGCGGAGCATATTTGACATTTGATCTTCACTTCATCGATCCAAGGCTTGTGGGGTGTGTTTCCCTCAAATTTTTTCCACCCGACGACGGCTCTTTTTTTAAGTTCCTCCCGACTGCCAATAACTTCGAAGCTACCACACTTTTGGCACTCATAAATCGGCAAAGCCAACCCCCAATAACGATTTTTCTTTGAAATAAGCCAGTCATGCATGTTTTTTAACCAGTCCAGCTCGCGGTCAAGACCGAATCCGGGTAACCAAGTAATTTTACTAGCGACATCAACCATTTCCTGTCGAAGGGTCCGTTTTTTCTTATCCGTAGGATCTTTTTTGTCCATGGAGATATACCATTCGTCGGCGACTTTCCAAACTAATTCGGTTTTGCAGCGCCAACAAGCAGGATAGCGGTGTTTGTATTTAAAGATGTCAAAAACGGTGTCCATGCCCGATTTCTCCCTTTCCTCGAGGTAATCAAGAATGATACGTGGGTTGTTTTTAGCATTTTTTCCTGAGAATTGACCAAGGCCAGGTAAGTAGTCAGCGTTGTCAGCGATGACGGGGATCATCGGCAGACCAAGCTTCTTCCCCAGTTGATAGTCTTCTTCACCGGCGCTGACGGCCGTGTGAACCATACCTGTTCCTTCTTCCATCGAAATTGGCATCAGCAGATCGTCTGTCGCAACTACAATATGAAAGGTTTCGGGATTATCTCTGGCAACTTTGTTTATAGCCTCCAAATCATCAAAAGCGCCTGTATAATGGAGGCCGACAAGCTCTTTTCCTTTTACGGTTTTTAAAATCTTCTGTTTAGAATCTTTAAAAACACTTTTTACGAGTGCCGCCGCGACCCAGAAGCGATTTTTGTCTTGCCCTTGGACCAGGGCATAGTTTTGTTTCGAGTCAACGGCCACGGCGATATTGGCCGGAATTGTCCATGGGGTTGTCGTCCAGACAAGTAAAAATTCGTTTTCCCTGCCAACGATTGGGAATTCAATGATAACCGATTCATGAATCAACTCTTTGTAGTCCTCGGTGAGAATTTCGTGTTGGGAAATGGCGGTCTCACATCGCGGGCACCAAGGGACAGAATCGTGACCTTTGTAAATCCATCCACGCTCAAAACAGGTTTTTAAAAAATGCCAAATCATGTAATTGTTTTGGTCGGACATGGTGAAATACGAATTGTCCCAATCGGCAAAATATCCCAGGCGCTTACTTTGTTCAGCCTGAATGGTTGAGTATTTCCATACCCTCTCTTTACATTTGTTCACAAAATTGGCTACCCCATAGGTTTCTATGTCCTTTTTTGATTTAAACCCGAGCTCTTTTTCAACTTCGACCTCCACCCACAACCCCTGGCAGTCAAAGCCGTTTTGGAAACGCTGCCTAAAACCTAGCATATTATAAAAACGAGGCCAGAGGTCTTTATAGGTCCTTCCCCAAGCATGATGAACCCCCATCGGATTATTGGCTGTTATAGGCCCGTCTAAGAAAGAAAAACGTTTCTTCGAAGAATCATTTTTATGAAGGTACTTTTCGACAATGCCGTCTTTGTACCAATGCTCTAAAATTCTTCTTTCCATTGCCGGAAAATCGACCTTAAGGTCTACTCTTTCAAAAGTTTTTATATTTTTTTGTTTTGGCATAAAAGACTCCTATAAAACAAAAGTCCGTCCCTTTTGAAAGGACGGATTACCGTGGTACCACCTTATTTAGGATATTAAGATAACTTGTGATAAAAGCAATGAGTTTATTTTGACTCACCATTCTTATCTTCTAATCTTCTTATCCTATCTTATCTCCTGCTATCACGGGCTTACCCGTCGGGTTCTACTTTTTGCCTTCCGGCGAATTTCTTCCCGAGGCTCCAGGGTGATTACCCTATCTTCACAGTATTATTTTACAACGATGCCTTGAAAAAACAATTACCGTCCTTGTCTTAAGAATGCAGGGATATCAAATTCTTTGTCACTTCCCCCATATTCCTCTGATTCTTGCGGTCCGGTATCAGGCTCTTTTGTAATTGGCTCCGAAACTACTCCGGTAACTGCCGGACGAGGAGTGATGGTGTTGTTGGTCACCGATCGTGCAGTTGAAGCAAGTTTGGCGAGTTGTGCTCGAGATTGATCGAAACCGGCAGCAATTACCGTTATCCCAATCTGATCCACCATTTTAGGATCGATGGGCGCTCCAAAAATTACATTGGCGTCAGGATCGGCTGCTTGAGACACAATTGAAGCGGCTTCGTCCACTTCTGTCATTGTTAGATCCGGTCCGCCAGTTATATTAAGCAAAATACCTTTCGCCCCTTCAATGGATATGTCAAGAAGCGGGGAAGATATCGCCGCTCGAGCCGCCATCTGTGCCCTATTCTCGCCGACTCCGCTACCTATCCCCATCAGAGCTGATCCGGCTGATCGCATTATTGCTTTAACATCTGCAAAATCAACATTTATAAGTCCCGGGATGGTAATGATGTCGGATATCCCCTTAACTCCCTGACTTAGAACAGAATCTGCTAGCTTGAAGGCTTCCATTAAGGTCATCTTTCTATCAACCACATCCATGAGCCTTTGGTTAGGAATTACAATTAAGGTATCGACATGCCCTTTTAATTTTTCAATTCCCTCCTCTGCTGTGACCATTCTGCGAGCACCCTCAAATGCGAATGGTTTGGTGACGATGGCCACGGTTAAAGCGCCCGATTCTTTGGCAATACTTGCCAAGACCGGAGCAGCGCCTGTCCCTGTTCCTCCTCCAGCGCCATAGGTAATAAATACCATATCTGAATCCACTAGAAGATCTTTTAACTTCTCGTGTGATTCCTCGGCCGCCTGTTCACCAATTTTTGGATCTCCTCCTGCCCCGAGGCCGCGTGTCAAATTATCACCAATTTGAACCTTCGTAGGAGCTAAGTTAGTAAGGAGAGCCTGGGCATCAGTATTAACAGCAATAAAATCAACACCACGAATTAACCCCTCGTTTATCATGGAGTTTATTGCGTTACTTCCACCGCCACCAACACCCAATACTTTTATCCTGGCAAGTGTGGCAAGACCCTTTATCGGCAAGACATCAAATGACCTCTGCATCCTTTTAGCAAACGGAGATTTATTTTCTAAGGCGTCAGAAAATTTTGAACCATAGATAAGCAAACCAACAGCGGTGGAATAAGCCGGACTGCTTATATCATCAACCAGACCAGTGACTCCTATGGGTATTCCGATCCGTACGGGAAGAGCCAAACTTCTTTTAAAACTGTCTTGTGCACCGGTGGTCAGAGACCCTCCTCCTGTTATTACCACCCCGGCTGGGGTTAAACCTATAACTCCTGCTTTCTTTAATTCCGCTCCTACTATGTTTGCAATCTCGTTAAGCCTCGGTCTAATGATTCCTTCAACCACAGTTTTTTTTGAGATCGTCTTAACTCCTTCTGTTAAACTCAAACTGGCTAAATCTAATTCATCCTCTTTTTCTTTGCCTCCCTTTTCCCCAGTGGCTGAACCATGATCCTTTGGTTCCTCAGAAACAAAAGTCTTAATTTTCTCCGCACTCTCGAGCGAAATTCGAAGTCCAATCGCCAGATCGTTGGTAACATGCCTTGCACCGATTGGCAATACACTTGACACACATAACGCCCCCTCCGTATATACCGCCAGAGAGGTTGTTCCCCCTCCGATATCAATAAGTACTACCCCTAACTCTTTTTCTGTTTCTGAAAGACTAGCAAGTGATGAGGCTAGTCCTGAATAAACTAGCCCCGCGATATCAGAGCCGACTTCGCCGATACATTTGGTCAGATTTTTAAGTGCGGTGGAAGAGCCGGTAACAATGTGGGTGTCTACTTCAAGCCTCACACCGGTCATGCCGACAGGATCTCTGACCCCTTCTTGTCCGTCAACCGTAAACGATCTCGGAAGGACGTGTAGGATTTCTTGGGCGGTGGGGAGGGAAATTGCCCGCGCTGCTTCCATTACGCGGTGAACATCTTCTGCGCCGATTTCACCGTTGGACTGCGATACCGCAACAACACCTGTTGAATTCTGCGACTGAACTTGCGGACCCCCCACAGAAACAAACACTCGACCGATACTATATCCGGCCATTCTTTCTGCGATCTCTAAGCACTCAAGAATACTGGCTGAAGCTTCTTCAATATTTACAATTTGACCTTTGCGTACACCTCTTGACGGTATTGAAGAAACTCCGATAACGTGGATTCTCTCGTCATCTTCTGAACTTTGAGCCACCAAAGTTGTAATCTTGGTACTACCAATATCAATTGCTGAAACCTGACGTGATTTGGGCATTATCCTGATGTTTAGTAAGAAAGGGTAATATTTTGAAACCTTAAATCTACCACTTTGGGCTTATTATCCTGTATTGTAGGCTCGGCTAGTAGCAATTGTAAAGTGGCAGCAGAAATGAATGGGTCCTTTTCTAGAGATATTAAAGCCTTCAAGCCGGAGATTGAAATTTCTAAGTCACCAAAGGACGAGATTCTCGCGTCAATGCCAGTAAACTTTTCGCCTAGAAGTATAAGCACCGGAAGGGCTCGATCGGCATAAACAGTGGATAGCTTGTGGTCAGAAAATTTCCAATCCGCTTCATTTAAATAAAGCTTAGGTAAATATCCGATTTCGCTACTTTCGCTTATAAGCAAACCTTGATTATCAAGTAAATACCACCGAGGTTTTAGAGTGAAGGCCTCATTTGTTATAGCAACTGCTGGCTTTTTAATACTTAGTTTGATCGTTATTGTTTTTAGGCCTCGTCTCTGAACTGACATGTTCTTTATATAGGGATAACGCTGCTTAATTGAGTCAAGAACGCCCGAGACATCGCCGGGAAAGATGGCTTGTTTCTTAATTGAAGCAAGAGTGTTAATAATTTCAAGAGGACAACCTTCCCCGTTAGAATTTACACATGTGATTTCTTCGAAGCGGAGAAACTTATTGGTTACCAGCAGCCAGGTCAATATCAACAAAATCGTGACCGGCAAGAGAAATAACAAAAGTTTTGGAGTAACTCTCTTAATCCTCGCTGATAATTTGTACAATTTCATCGACCATTTTTTCTTTGGCATTAAGTGGGAAGTCGTATCGATGGGAAAAAGCGTTTTTCTCATAGAATTCTAGGTTTCCCATCATCAATTGTATCTTATCTAAAAGTCGTTCTGGAGTTAAGTCTCTTTCGGCAAGTATCTCCACCGAGCCGATTTGCTTCAAAATCTGAGCATTTCGATGTTGTTCATTATTTACCACCCAGGGAATCGGAATTAAAAGAGCCGGTTTACCGGTTACCCCCAACTGATATACCGTGTGCGCACCCGATCTAGACACAATTAAGTCAGCGTGAAACCAAGCTTTCCAGTTATCATCCCCAGAGAGATAATCTACAACCTTATATCGGGATCTAAGACTAACATTCATCTCATCGCGGATACTTCCGGCCGCAGCAAAATCCCTGAAAAGGGTCGACGACCCAGTTTGATGGATAACTTCATATTTCCTCACTAACTTACCAATTACCGGCATTATTTTTTTGTTTATAACATGGGAGCCCTGTTTCCCACCTGTAATAAATATTGCTTTGTTGCTTCTTTTTTTCTTCACTTCATGCACCTTAAGATATCGAAAGAAACTTTCCGGTAAAGGAAGACCGATAACCTTTACCTTCCCTTGTGGAAAATATGACTTTGAAGTGTCATATGTCAGAAGAACTACCCTAGCGAATCTCCCAATCAATTGATTCGACAATCCAGAGACGGAGGTCTGCTCGTGAGTAATCGCCGGGATGCCAAGGAACCATCCAACAATTACTACAGGCACCGCAAGATACCCCCCGAAGGAAACAATAATATCTGGCCTTGTCAATCTTAAGCACTTAAACGCCTCAATGAACCCCCAAAAAATTCGGAGAAGTTTTAAAGGGTTATAGGTCCGATACAATTTACCTGCCTTCAACTCAAAGAACTGAATACCGGTTGCTGTTACTTCGCGATACTCCGCCGCCGGACTATTGTCCCCCCACATCGAATATTTATGGCCCAGCCAGAAGACCTCGCAACCTTTCTTTTTAAGTTCCATTGCCACAGCTAGTGCGCTATTATGATGGCCCCCGGTAAATACGATTCGCTTATTTAATTTATTTAGCATTCTTTTGTCTGTCGAGAAATATTGAGAAGTATGCCGATTGAGCTGAGCGAGACGACTAAGGACGAACCTCCATATGAAATAAAAGGCAAGGGAACCCCGGTCAGAGGCAAGAGCGAAACCATCGCTCCTAGATTAATTATCGTTTGTACCGCCAAGAACGACACTATGCCGGTTGCCAGCAACATACCTTCTCGGTCCGGCGCATGCCAAGCAATCTTCAAGCCACGCAGAAATAGGCCAAGTAACATAAGAATCAACGTAACTGCCCCTATAAAACCTAATTCTTCAGCCACTACGGCGAATATTGAATCTGTAGCTACTTCCGGCAAAAAAAGATATTTCTGTCGTGATTGACCTAAACCTAACCCAGATATCCCTCCTGAACCTAAAGCTAGAAGTATTTGCCTGACTTGATAGGAAGTTCCCAGTGGATCACTCTGGTGATTTAAAAAGGTCAGTATGCGAGATCTTCGGTATTCGGAATTGATAATCAGTCCGGCGGATATTAATAAAATAACAGGTACGGCCAATATTAATTCATGAATCCTGGCTCCAGCTACGAAATATAGAATAAAGCCGGAACCAACTATTACGACGGTGGTTCCCAAGTCCGGTTCAAGCATAATAAGTACCCCTAAGGCTAAAAGTACGGCAGCGATAATTGGCAACTTGGGTTTTGTTCTCATAATTCTGGCAAAAAAAAGGACTGCAGCAATTTTTGTGAGCTCCGCCGGTTGGAAATTAAATCCAAAAAGGGTAATCCATCTTTTAGCGCCCAAGAGAGAGGTGCCCATCCCCGGGACGAGAACAAGTATTAGAAAGATTGTAGATAAACTTAAAATAAAGAAAGACATTTTTGTGAGCCAGTGATAATCAACCCGAGATAAGACGCCCATCGCAATAATGCCGATTACAAACCATAATGATTGGTTTCTTGCATAATAAAGTTTGTCACCAAAATCTTTGTAGGCAGAAGCGCTTGAGGCGTCGTAAACCATTACGACACCAAATATGGCAAGAGCAATCGTTAACAATAACAGGCCTTTGTCGACATAGCCATGGTTAATAGCTATTTTTTTTCTCATTAATCTTGAAATTTTAAAGAAGAGCTAACCAAAGACCGAAAATTGCCAGCATCAGTCCCGCTAACCACGCCCGCATTACAATTTTAGGTTCTTCCCAACCCCTGATCTCCAATAGGTGATGCAAAGGAGCGATCTCAAAAACTCTTCTATTAAATATTCTCCATGAAAGTATTTGTATTAAACTGCTACCTCCGTCGACCAAAAATATGCCAGAGACAACAAACACCGCTACAACCTTCCCCAAAAGTAGTCCTATAACAGCAAGTGTCGCCCCAAAAGATAACGCCCCGACATCACCCAACCAAACCCTCGCAGGGAATACATTAAAATAAAGAAAGGCCATCATTGAACCTATGAACAGGGCAATAAAGGTAGAAAGGACGGTATCAAGAGACGAGCCGGCAATTACCCAAAAGGCTCCCAGGGCAAAAAGGAATAAACCGCAAGATAACCCGTCAAGCCCATCCGTTATGTTGAAAGCATTAACGAACGTAACTATTACAAAAGCAGCAAAGGGGATATACCACAAGCCCAAATTTACTACACCAAATAGTGGGATATTAACAATCTGGATATGTAAGTTCTGATAGAGCATGACTGCAATGATAATTGCTAATAGCCATTGAATGATAAACTTCGTGCGCGTCCGAATTCCAAAGATCCCTTGTTTGGGAATGCCAAAGAACTTAATGACATCGTCATATAGTCCTAAAGCACCAAAAGATAAGAAAGTGAAAAACAGTATTTGAAGCTCCTGAACTATAGGATAAGAAGTCGAGATATAAACTCCAAGTTTTGACATGAGTGGAAATAATAATAAATAGAGAAGGGTTACCACTCCGATTACTAATAGTCCTCCTCCTACGGGAGTTCCCGATTTCCAGTTATGGAGTTTATGCCAACGTATGAAAGGCTTATAAGTTTCGGTTTTTTGAATTATTTTTAATTGATTTCTTCGTCTGAATTTTAGAGAGTAAAGTAAGTTGATAAATGGGACAACGGCAATACTAGATATGACGAATGAGAATATTAATAAACCAAGATAGAGAACCATAATTAGGATGTTTGCTGTCTGTTTACTTTAACCATCTCATGAGGGACAGAAAATATGGTGTATAGATGATGACGGCGATAAGTACTGAGCCGTAGGCAAAAATCATCATCATCCCGGCAGCGATATCTTTTGCCTGTTTCGCGTCTTTATGCCATTTCTTTGTTGCTAGGTCGACTACATATTCAATTGAAGTATTTGCCATCTCGATGACAAAACCCATGATAATTGTCACGCAGATTATTAACCATTCATAACGAGTAATTTGGAAAAATACCCCAAAGAGGACAGAAGTCAGTGAGAAAAAAGCATGATATGCAAAATTTGGTTGAGTTCGCAGGGCAATTAATATTCCTTCATGGGCAACTCTGACTGAAATATGATGCCTCGTTCGCTCTTTTTCAAAGACATTCATGTGGACAACTAATTATAGCCTCGTCTACACACCCAGTACAAGGTAGGGATAAGTTTATCGAAAATTTGCTACACCCCAATAGGTAATCAGTTTATTTGCAAGAGAAAACCATAAAGGTGCGGCTGTTTCCGCCGCCCAAGAAGAACTCTGGGGATTGTGCAATGTTACCAGCATAATAAACTTGGGATTTTCGGCGGGTATAAAACCTACAAAGGAAGCGTTAATTTTTTTCTGATCATATTTTCCGCCGACCGGTATTTGGGCTGTTCCCGTTTTTCCAGCAATGCGGAAGCCTTTAAGGCTCGTCCATTTAGCCTCTCCACGATCAACTGCTAAAACCATCATTTCTGTTGTCATTCTGGCCGCATCCTCAGAGATTATCCGACCTAAGATTTTTGGTTTAATAACTTTTTCGTTTTCTACGCCGATTATTTTGGATACAATATGTGGCTCCACCATAATACCCTTGTTTGCAATTACCGCAATCGCACGTATCATCTGTATCGGTGTCAGGGCAATTCCCTGCCCGAAAGAGGCGGCCGCATAATCTATCGGTGACCAGTTATTTTCTTCACGGATAGGTATGAAGTCTTCATCCTCAAGGTCAATTTCTGTTGCTTGACCAATCCCAAATTTTTCAAAAAAATGAAGCATTTTCTTTGGCCCGATTTTATCAGCTACGAAAGTCATTCCCACATTGTCTGAATGAATAATCACATCGGTCATCGTCTCCTGGGGAAAATATTTTTCATTCCAGGTACGTATCCAGTATTCACCTACCTTCCAAGGTCCTGAACATCGGTCACATAAAGTCTCCGGGGTGATTACGTTCTCACTCAGAGCGATTGCCATCATTATAGGCTTAAATATCGACCCTGGTTCAAAGCTTTTTGCTACCGCTCCGTTTAAGAATAATTTTGAGTCGGTAGAAGCGTACAGGTTAGGATCATATGTTGGTAACGAAACCATCGCCAGTATTGCCCCATTTTTTGGGTCCATAACTATCACAGATCCCTCCGAGGCTCCATATCGCTCTAGGCCATCAGCCAAAGAGCGCTGAGAGATAAACTGTGCTCCTCGATCAATATGAAGAACGAGGTCTCTACCCCTCTCCCAATCGCTTTTTTGAAACTTCCCCAGCAATATTGGCTGGCCCCTAGCATCTTTTTCTTCATTTACTAATCCCGGATGACCTTCAAGCTCGCGATTGTAATAACCCTCCAAGCCAAAATAACCTTTTGGGTTACCATCTTTATCCCCCGCGACAATTCCAACCAAACTGGCGGCGATTGACGCCTCGGGGTAATCACGATTTAGCCCACTGCGCAGTATTAACCCAGAAATCGCTAGTTTACCGACTTCTTCTGCGGTTGATGAAGACAAATTATTGGATAGTGGGATCCATCGAGAATCGCGTAATTTCAGAAGATTTCTCCATTTTTCCGCGAGAGTTTCTCTTGAGAGGGTCGGGGTATCTGCCAAAACTATAGGCAACACGTCTGAGAATATCCTGCGTGTGTCTTCGAGCATTGTAGGATCAACTGCCAATGTATAGACAAGCTTGTTCGTTACTAAGGGGAAGTTATCTGAGCTGCGAATTGTTCCTCGTGATACACCAACGGCATATGCAGCGCTATACTGATTTTTCGCAGAACGAGATAGCTCATCGCTTTTTAAGACTTGCCAATAATATAACTTAAATACAACCAGGAACAAGCAGATGATAAAAGCGAATGCCACCGCCCTAAGCCGATGGTTCATACCAACTATCTTAAAGCAACCGGTACCTTTGTCGATCCAAAAACGATTTTAGAGGTAGTCTCTATGAAACCATTTATACTTCCATTTTCGGAAACGTTTAATAAGGAATGATATCTGTCGAGTTTGGCACCCAGGACAGAATTACTTTCTTCAAATACAACCGTTGTTTTTTGGATCTTGGCTAAATCCGCTCCCATTGTGGCAATGTTACTGGAAATTAGAACTTGGGAGAGCGAAAGGATAATTATGGTTGAAGTTATGACCCAATATCCCATCCAAAGTCTTTTGTTTGGGTTGTTAAGACAGTTATGTTTTTTTACTGGTTTCTTATTAAAACGAAAATCATGCATATATTTACTTTTTGATCGCCACTCTCAACTTTGCAGAGCGCGATTTTGGATTGGTTTTTATCTCCAAGTCGGTCGGGGTGATGGGTTTCTTTGTGATAATCTCCATGATTTCTTTATTATTTTTAAGGAAATTTTTTACTAGACGGTCCTCTAAAGAGTGAAAGCTTATGGCTACGAATACTCCCTTACTTTGTACCAAGCCGGGGACGGCTTCCAGCGCCTTAGCGATACTTTCAAGCTCCCAGTTGACAGCAATTCTAAGTGCCTGAAAAGTACGGGTGGCAGGATGAATCTTATCGCCTTTTGATCGAGGCCTATTTCTTACTACGATCGCAGCAAGCTGCTCCGTAGTAGTTATCGGACTTAATCCACGGGCGCGGACAATAGCATGAGCCAATTGGAAAGCCCGATGCTCTTGGCCATAATTTTTAATAATTTCTGCAATATCATTTTCTGGTAGTTTGTTTATGAGATCGGCGGCGGTAACTTTTTGTCCTTCAGGGTCCATTCTCATATCGAGAAGGGCTTTAGCTTTAAAACTAAACCCTCTCGATGGATCCTCTAGTTGATGGCTTGATACCCCAAAGTCAAAAAGTATCCCATCAACGGACTTAAAGCCCGTTGGCAGAGCCAGTTCGGTTAGCTGACCAAAATCACCTTTAATTAAGGTCAGAACCCTTCCGGGAGCATTCTTTAGATTATCGGTCCGAAGATTATTCGGACCAGGGCGGGCCTCGAGATACTCTTTTAAATGCTCCCGGGCATGGGCAAGGGCTTCTGGGTCACGATCAATACCTAGAACAACCGCGCCTGCTTGTAGCAAAGCTTCACAGTGTCCACCACCGCCTAGAGTTGCATCGATATAACGCTTTCCAGGTGCTGGATTTAAATAACGAATAACTTCATGTAAAAGAACGGGGATATGATAGAGTTCCTTGCTCATAACTGCCCAGGTTTATGGGCAGAAACTTGTTGATATCTCTCTTGACTCCATAGTTCAAAGGCGTCTCCCATTCCCGCAAGAACCACCTTAGTATTTATTCCTGCACTTTTACGCATGGCTTCGGGGATAACAAAACGACCGGCTTCATCGACATCAACGGCGACCGCGTTATTAAAAACATTTCTTCTAAATAATCTTGCATCTGATTCGAGCGTTGACTCTTGCATATATTTTTGGGTATTTTTCACAAACTGCTCTGCGTCAAAACAGAGAATTGAACCCTCGTCAGCCTGGATCATCACCACCTGGTTTTGGGTTAACTCAACTTTAAAACGACTGGGTAGAGTAACCCGCGAACCCATGGCTACTTCATGATAATAAGTCCCGAGAAATAGGCCGATTTTGTTCTTTTTTGACATAAGACAATCTGATCCATTTTAATCCACTTAAAACCATAATGATACTTTTTTCACGAGCTGTCAAGAAGAAAAAAAGACTGTTAGTCCAATTTAGAAACGTCACCCCTCGCCAAATTAGAAATGTCACCTCATAAGATCGGGGAAGATCAGGTATCATCGGCCAAAATAGGAACTTA
>LCJH01000007.1 GCA_000999595.1 Microgenomates group bacterium GW2011_GWA2_44_7 | reverse complement strand
CACCCCCTTTGATCCGACTATTCTACTGTACTTAAGGGGGGCTCTGGCGAAGTGAGTCACTTAATCTCAATGTCGCAAATGTATCTTAACTTATTCACTATGATTTGCGGAAATTGGAGATCCACGTCAAATCTGCTTACTTTTCTTTAATAACTGCATTACCTCCTCGTCACTTACCTGTGGAAATGTCCTAAAATACAGACCGATCGCCTGTAAGTCATGCGGTAATAATATACAAACGATTTTGCTTACTTCATGCTCTATCCTGACGATTGAGTCCCGGGCACATACCGGAGCAGCAAAGATTATCTTTGAAGGGTGAAGTTTCTTGACAGCTTTAATCGCTGCCTGAGCGGTATATCCGGTTGCTAAACCATCATCGACAACAATTGCCGTTTTAGCCTTTAAATCCAAGGGCGGACGACCGCCCCGGTAAAGTTGTTCTCTGCGTTTCAACTCTAGCTTCTCTCTTTCGATAGTCTCTTTAAGGCTCCTCGGATCCAGTTCTGAAGCCATGTGAGCATCCAAAACCTCCTCCCCTTGCGCAACTGCTCCGATCGCCAGTTCCGGTTCATATGGTGCTCCAATTTTACGAACAACGACTACGTCAAGTGGCCGTTTTAGGATTTTGGCCATTTCAAAGCCAACGACCACTCCCCCTCGGGGTAAAGCCAAGATCCAGCCATCTTCGATGGCTTGTTCTTTAAGTTTATAAGCTAAGAGCTTCCCCGCTTCTTGGCGATTTTCAAACAGCCTCAATTTTCCCATATCAATCAAAAGGAGACAAGTAAAAACCTATCATCCTACCGACTATAAGCAGCCCTGTTAAGGCACCAAGAACAAAAGTCCAAAGGCGGCGATAGGAAAAATCACGAAGCACTAAGTTGGCCGTATTTTTATCTTCGGGCTGCCACTTACTTAGGGCAAGAAAGATGACAAGAAAAACCCAGACAGCCGTTGAGAAAGGTTGAAAAAAACCAAAGATCAAAAGTATTAGGGATAACTTCTTAAAATAGGACTCGCCAACAAATGAAAATACCGAAGACAGCCAACCGATAAACAAACCGAAACCGACAGTGCCCATACTGACTATAGACCAAATAATCAGGTTATGGGGGTGATCGTAATACTGCCATTGTAAACCCCTGTTCTGCATGTAGTCAGTAAAAACCGATTGAAAATTATCAAGCCCAATCCCCAGCCAAGGTGCCGACTGCCAGATCGAAAACGAAGCCGACCAGACCTCCAGGCGTTCGCCGCTGCCGCGCACGATATTAAACCACATTATAAAAATGATCGACAGTAAAATTATTGGCAGCTTCACATACCAACGTACACTACTGATAAATGGCAACGCTACCGCCACCAAAGCCGAACGTGATTGGCTTAGAAGTAATGCCACCAAAGGAAAAAAAGATAAAATTCGATACTTTTTTGACTCAAAAACCGAGACTAACGATAGCGCGGCAAAAACACCCCAACTATTTGCTTCCCCAAAGGTTCCTGCAAATCTCAATGGGCCGGGTAAAAATAACAAACCAAGCCCGGCAACGGCGAATAATATCACCCTGATGGACCTCATGATAAAAACCCTATCCAGTTCGGCTGTTGCCACAAGATAAAAAAGCACGCCCAGATAGGCAAAAAACCACCAACCCTGTCTTCGCCAATATCCTCCCGAAAAAGCGTTCCCGCCAGAAACCATACTCTGGATAAATAGGAAACCTAAAAATACAGTCAACGTCAAAATAACAAATCCCAGATGCTTGGGATAACTAAATCCCTTCGTCATTAACCGCACCCAGAACCAGATATGGACCACCGTCCAGAACCAAAAGATCTTGCCGATCTCCCACGAAGGAAAGACTTGTGGAATAATAACCAAGGGAGTAGCCAAGATGAGCAAAAAGAAAAATTTGTCAATATTGATGTATGTCTTGGTGGTCGCTTTCTCCATCATTACCCCGTTTATTTTTAATCGACTGGTTCTAACATTGCAGTCTAATATATTTGAAGAATCTTTGCCGAGCGTCTTCAATTGGGATACTGGCAAAAACAACCAGTATGAAATAAAAGGGCGAGTCAAAAGTCTGCCTGTCGGAATCAGATCTGAAGACGTCTTTCTTAACCTTTACCAAAACACAAAATTAAATGTCTACGGCTTGAAACTGGAAAGATGGACCCTGGTTAAAAACACCGTTCTTTCTTCTGACTTAAGTTTCAGTTTTGAAGGTATTGGTGCCGGCGCCTACAAAATTGTACCCTTGACCAACCACGCTTTAAATCTCTATTTCCCAAAAAGTTATCAAGTTGACGTCAGAGACCATCATCCCCAATTTATCAATATCTCGCCACCGACATCTTCCCAAATGGAATATATTATGGCCCTTATCTTGACAAAGATCGGGAAATAAGAATATGCTTATGAAGCAGATGGACAATTCACTCCCTTCTCAAGTACTCGTTTCTCCCCCGCAAGAGGATATCAAGTCCCCTCCACCTACTAATTTTGGGCAAGTTCCCAGAATCAAGCCCTATCTACCGCTCTTAGTCATTACTTTATCACTTCCGATTATTTTTATCTCATCTCGCCCACAGTCAACTTTTGTCGGGCAAGCTAAATCTACCTGTGGTAACAGCTATCCCTGTCCTACAAAGCCACCTTGTCCCAACAGCACCAATTGCCCTCCTTCCAAACCCACCCCTCCCCCGACAGCCAACAAGACACCCAAAATTACAACCAATTCACTGGTGGTCGGTCGAGTTGGCCGCCGCTACCTGGCTCCCGTTATGGGCATCGATGGTGATACACAAGAAAAGTTAGACCTGAAAGTAAGTAACCTTCCTAAAGGACTTATTACCGGAAAATGCTACACTTATCCGGACGGCAAGACCACAAAGATCGCCTGTACCATACAAGGTGCTGCCAGCGAACCCGGTGTTTTTACGGTGACACTGACTTTGCAAGATCGTCCCGACAGGCCCGATTCCATAAAAGTCTCCAAGAACCTCACCTTAAGAGTTATGGACAAATAGATCCGATATCCCAGTTCGTGCCTCAAGTCAGATACCCCTAACTTTTTCCTTTGAAGTAACGACCTTTCCCTACAGTTTTCGGGGAAACAATTTTTTCTACTTGTGTCCCCGAGGTCGAATCTTTTACCTCAAAACCTGCTTTATTTATATCTTTACGAATAATATCCGCTTCTAGCCACCGGCCTTGCTCTCTGAACTGCCGACGCTGGGCCACCATATCGGCAATCTCTTTTGGCAATTCTTGTAACTCTTTGGGTTTGGCTTCGGCTAATTTAAGTCCCAATACCCGATCGAAATCCAAAAGAAGATCATATTTGTCTTCGCTGGGAATATTTGATTTAATCATCGACCAAAGGACCGCCATCGCCTGGGGAAAGCCAAGGTCATTTTCAATTGCCGCATTAAACCGGAGACTAAATTGGTTTACCTTTGCCAGTTTTTCTTCTGACAAAACAGTCCGCTGGGCTCCCGGCGAATGCCGAAATTTAACCACAAAATCGTAGAGCTTCTCCAGGGCTGTCTGAGCCCCTTGTAAAGACTGCCAAGTAAAGTTTAACTGATCCCGATAGTGCGCCGTTAGATATAAGTAGCGCAGGGCAAGCGGATTAAACCCTTTTTCCTTCACATCTCCGATAGTATAGGCATTACCGAGACTTTTACCCATCCTACCACCGTCCACCAGCATAAAAGCCCCGTGAATCCAGTACTTCACAAACAACTTACCCGTAACTGCTTCACTTTGAATTATTTCATTAGGGTGATGTGTTGAAGCCAAATCCTCTCCACCGAGGTGTAAATCAAAAGTTTCACCCAAGTACAGGATTCTTCTTTTCCGGCGACAGTTTAACCCTCGCTCCGGGACGTATGCCTTTCGCGTCCAAAGTAGAGAGCCGATCTCGAGGAGTAAATTTCGAAGTGTCAAAATACATCCCATCAGATGTTCGATATAAGTACCCCCTCTCATCCAAAGCTTGAGCCAAGTCAATTTGTTCCTTGACATGATCAGTCGCCCGCACAAACTTCGTCGGGGTAACCAGATTAAGATCGTTAAAGTCCCCTTTAAATGCTTCAATATAGCCATCAGCAATGTCCCACATCGAACGATGTTCCTTTGCGGCTGACTGCGCCATCCGATCCTCGCCTGTATCGGCATCCCCGAGATTATCTCCTGACAGATGACCAACATCGGTAAAATTCATAATATAGGTTACTTGGAACCCGTTATTTTGCAGAACTCTTAAGAGTAAATCGGAGAGGGTATATGTCCGAAAATTACCGATAGAGGCATAACTATATACCGTCGGACCACAAGTATACATTCCTACTTTTGGCGTATGGATCGGGATAAAGTTCTCCAGTTTTCGGGTGAGTGAATTATAAAGTTTGATCATGTTTCTAATTTTATTCTCGTTAAGAACAAGCGCAATATTTTAACCATTTCTCTTTCATTATAGCGGGGCTTTGAGATTTGTGCTGATCACAAGTATTAAAGAAGTCACTGTTGCCCTTTGTTAAACTCACCGCTGGCTTGTTTTTTGGCTTGACCCAAACCCATTCTCCGTGAGCGCTTTCCCTTAAAGATCTCTTTAAGTTCCCGTAAGAAGCCTCCACTTTTCTCCTCTTTCTGGCTCGGCTGATTTGAACCTGAAACGGCTTGATCTGTTGTCTGAGAATGTTCTAACCGCGCTTGGACGATTTGAGCAACACGCTTCTGCTGCATCTGCCCGGCTTGAATCTCTGTTTTCTGCCACTCACTGGCCCGCTTCTGGGCAAAAGACCTAATCTTGGCTCTCGTAGCGACGAGATCTGAATTTGTATCTTTCGGCGCAACTTTTGGCGAAGCTGTATCAACTGCCCGGGGAAAACCCTGCTCGAAAGTGTCTTGGGGTACTATACCGATCGATCTAGCCGCTTCTTGAGCCATCCGACCAGGTTCCTTGAGTATTTCTTCACCAACTTGACGAGCCAGTGTTCGTGCTCGAGTGGCAGCATCAGACAAAACCTGTTTGGGCATAATTAATCAATTACCAGTGGATCGACCGTCAGCTTACATTTATTGGCTCCTTCAATCGCCAACTCCGCCCGGACACCCAAGGGAAGACTGACAAAATCGTTACCCTTGATTTCGTCATTCCAAGCATGACCAAAATTATCCCAACGAACAAGTGGGATCTTGAATGGGGCTAATCTCGAAACAAGATCATCCCAGAAAGCGCTTTCCCATTCACGATATCCGGTTACATCCTCTTTTGACTGTACCAATCTCCCGATGATAATTGCCTGGATCCTGCCCATCTGCTTATTTAAAATCCATGAATACAACAAGCTATCAATCGTCCGAAGAATATCACTTTTATAAACCTCGTTATCTTCAAGTACCACGATAAGATCTTCATCTTCATATGCAACCGTCGGATCTAAAAATTTCATACCACTTACCCTCGAGAGACAATCCAGGTTTGAAGGAATCAAGATCCCTCTCGGTTTTTGACCAACCTTACCTAAATAAACCCGCCAGCGCTGATCACCTGCAAACACTTTGGGCTCTGTCTTTGTCAACCAATCCCACCAAAGCTCGCGACTTTTATCCGACCACTCCAATAAGCCTTGCGCGTGGAGTCCGTGCAAACTGGCGATTCCACCAGCCGCCAACAAAAAATTTTGCCAATACAAGTTATCGGAATACCCGCTCCAAATTATTGGTCGCTCAAGTACTCGCCTTTGAAGAACTTTATATATCCCCGCTCTAAAAACCCTTCGTGTCAACATCTCTGTAATTACGTCACTGGCACTCCATCCGCCTACAGCCAATACAACCGCTTTTGCCCCCTGACCGACCACGTCAACCACATCGTCCAAACGCTCTAAACCGGACCCCGCACTGCGACCATGGGAATAAAATCCGAGCGTCTTTCCCTGAATAACTTTATACCCCAATTCTTCCAGATAAGTCACACTTTTTGCGATCTTTTCGTCATCAGAAATATCAGATAAAGCGACTATCCCTATCTTATCTCCCGGTAACAGTTTCTTGGGTTTGCTGATCTTCATCGGGGCTATTTTCTCACCTCCGGAGGCGTCCGGCAAGTCGGTGCCTCAATATATCCTGCGACCCTCAAGCGCGCGTGATAGCGTTACCTCGTCTGCATATTCCAAGTCTCCGCCAACCGGCAATCCATGTGCCAACCGTGTGACCTTGGGAGGATTTGAAGTTAAAGGTTTAAGATTAATAACTTCTCGTTGAATATACATCGCCGTCGCCTCACCTTCCATACTTGAGTTAGTCGCTAAAATTACCTCTTCAACCTGTCCTTGACTGATTCGGTCTAAAAGCTGTCTTATAAATATCTCATCCGGACCGATATTATTAAGCGGCGAAATTGCTCCATGGAGGACGTGATAAAGCCCTTTAAACATTCCCGTTTTTTCCATCGCCAAAACATCGAGCGGTTGTTCAACCACACAGATAATCGTCTGGTCACGATCAGGATCGCTACAAAGGGAGCAGGGGTCGGTCTCCGCGATATTCAAACAGCTTGAACACGTGACGGTCTCCTTCTTTAGGTTAATAACAGCACTGCCAAAAAGATCCAGCTCTGACTGAGGTACATGAAGTAAATAGTATGTTAAGCGTTGGGCTGTTTTTGGACCGATCCCCGGAAGACGCTCAAAAGACTCAATAAGCCGCTGGACAGCTTTAGCGATTTTCATGACATTTCAGAGTATATCAGCCGACAGCTAAAAGCATCAATGACAAAAATACCAACAAAAGGGGTAAAATAAGTCTGTGTACATAGGCATTGATGTCGGCGGAACCAGTATTCGAGTTGCCTCTTTCAACACACTAAATAACCCGAAATTGGTTCGTTCTATTTACTTAGAAACGCTTAATAATTATCAGGAAGATCTCAAGAATATCTGTACCGCGATCTTGTCACTTTGCGACTCTCCTCTGGGGATCGGCATGGGGATTCCGGGGATATTGGATAAAGAGCATTCGATGATACTTAAACTTCCAAATGTGCGTTCTTGGGATGGACAAGCTACTAAGGCCGATCTTGAAAAGAAGCTTAAAACAAAAGTCTTCCTTGCCAATGATGCAGAAGCGGCGGCGATGGGCGAAGCGCGTTGGGGATACGGAATAGATAAGAGTTTTCTTTTTATTATCTGGGGGTCAGGAGTTGGAGGTACGGCCGTTGATATTGCTGATAAAAAGATTGTTGTTTCGCCTTTTGAGCCAGGACATTTCGAAGTGAGACAGGACGGAATCGCCGACGGAATTGGGGTAAAAGGTTCCTTGGATGCTCTTTGTGGCGGTGCGGGAATAATAAGGAGTTATGGTAAACCAGCGGCAACTTTAAGTGAAAGCGAGTGGCTTCGGGTCGAAAAAGACTTTGCTAAAGGACTGGTAACGATCCTGACGATCCGGCCTAGTAATTTGATAATCTTTGGCGGAGGGATTACCGTAAAGCAGTCATCGCGAATCAGAGTTATTCACAAAATGGTAAAACACGAGTTGAGAGTTTTTGCCCCGCCAGAAAAGATGCTTGTATCGAAATTTGGAGAAGAGACGGGACTTTATGGGGCACTGGCCCTTTTAAAAAGACGGTGACAATGGAGATTTTTACAAGTTTACGCTCCTCCACCAAACAGACCACCCAAACCACCGGACTGACTGGCTAGTTCTTTACCTGCCATTTCTTGGGCTTGGCGAATAGCTTTGTTAAGTTTCTGAACCACCAAATCATTGGAAATCCCCTGGATCGAGAAACTTCTAATTTGCTGATTACCATCAATCTCAATTCGAACACCGTCTTCCTCCACTACGATGGTTTTCTGGGCAAGTACCTTCTGGACCGCCATCGCCTGGTCACGTAATTTCTTTAGATCACCTAAATTTTTCGCTGTGTCAAGAATACCCATAACTTTCGTAATTGTACACTTCAAAAACTGAAAACTGAGTTTTTGAGTATAACGAATCTAATCTGATTTTTCGCTCTACGAGCTGTAAATCAGAGTAAGATTAGTATATCTCAATAGCAAGAACAAAGTAAACCCTACAAAATCCGCCACTTTGCTACTCTACCACCGTCCCTTTGAATATCTCGGTTGCCGCTTTAATAATTTCTTCGTCTACCTCTTTGCCACTGACATCATCATCTGTGGGCTTCGGAGAAACAACCTCAGGCTCTTTTACCATTACCGGCCTTTGCCCAAGACGGTATTTAATAAGCAGAGGCATGCCTGTTATTTCTTTTAAACACTCTTCCACCAGACGTCGATAATTATCTGTCTCCAAACGGTCTTTATGAAATTTATAGAAAACCTCAATTTGCAATACCCCCTCTTCAATCGCCAAAGGCCGGGACGCCTTAAGGAGTGCTTCGACGGAATGATTTTTGGGACGTATCTTCAGCAACACTTCATTCCAGTGATCTGTTACCGACGCAAACGAAATCGTCGTATTACCAGCCACCGGCGGACGATCAAGCCTAACTTCCTGGACCGATGAGACTTGAGAATTTGGGGCATTTTCAAAATCACTGCTTGTAAGATTGATAATTTTGGGGTCATTATTTTGCGTCTTTTCTTTTAAGTTCGGCTCTCTTTCTGATATCTTTCCCTGATCATTATCCAGATTTTTAGAACACCATTCGATCGCTGCTAATTCTAAAGGGAGTTGAGGAACAACGGCATCGCGAAGTTCAACATACGCTTGACTTAAAGCGTGAATCAGTTGACCAATTTCGTCCTTGGTCATATTCGTCAACGATGCAACATGCTGATAACGCCACCGCCAATCGTTATCCTCTTCCACCCCTACTTTATCCAACAATAAACTTCGTAAGATTTCAACCATATTCTCCAGATAACTTTTAAGATTTGCTCCCAAGGAAACAACTTTCCCAATTTCTCCAATCGATTTTGGTGCATCACGAATTGACAAAAAGGCTAACAGCTTTAACGGATCTGCCGATTCAATATTGCCCATCAGTTCTTTTACATCGCCCAGTGAAATTTTCTTTTCCTTGCTTGCTGCTTGCTCTAAAAGCTTAACCGCATCCCTAAAACTCCCTCTGGCCTCCTTCGCCAACAGGGACAAAGCACCATCCTCCACTGTCAGATTCTCCTCTTTGACAATTCGTTGGAGCTTATCCAGGGTTTCTTGACTTGTCGCCTGTTTGAAAACGATCCGAGTGCAACGAGAAATAATCGTTTCCGGCACTTTTTGAGGATCAGTGGTACAAAGAATAAAATAGGCATGTGCCGGAGGCTCTTCAAGGGTCTTTAAAAGGGCATTAAAAGCTTCTGTCGTTAACATGTGTACCTCATCTATTATGTAGATCCTATTTTTAGCCGAAGAAGGAGCGAGCCGCACACGCTCACGCAGCTCTCTAATATCATCAATTCCTCGGTTACTGGCACCATCGATTTCCAGAACATCCAAACTCGTACCCGCCGTTATCGCTTTACACTGGTCACACTGATTACAAGGCTCACCGATTTTTTCTTGGGATTTCTCACAGTTAATCACCTTGGCCATTATTCTTGCTGCTGAGGTTTTGCCAATGCCTCTCGGACCCGTGAGAAGAAGGGCCTTGGGAATTTTCCCTGAAGCCAAAATCTTTTCTAAGGCAGTCCGTGCGGGAGTACAGTCTAATTGATCTATTCTCTGCGGCCTATAGTAAAGATACCATGTCGTCATACTTTGTACCTAAAAAAGACTGACACGCCGTGAAACAAAAAGCAATAAGAAATTTTTCACGAAGCGAAGCGCCAATCTACGAGTCTGAGGCTAAAGGTTAGGATAGCAGGAAAGCAGGACTATGGTCAGAGACCAGCGGTTTGAGGTCGAGTTGAAACCTAGTGGTGATAACCTAAAAGGTGTTGACATCCATGATGAAGCAAAAAATCAATTTCTGCCGTAATGGATCTAACGTTTTTCTTGGCCAGTTTAACCGCAGTTGGAAAAGCGATGATAATTTCTCCGATTCTTTTGACACCGTCAGGAGACGGAAAGGCTAAAAGAGACGCTTCTGATGTTTCAAAAGGAAAAGAAATTATTTCATGAGACTCATGATCCTTAAGGTATTTTTCAGAAATTCGCGCCATCTGTCGGTCGCTTACAAAAGCCACCGAGACCTCGGCTTCGCTTGTGATTCCCGCAGCTGTAAATATCGCCCCAATATTTTTTTTTAGGCGCGAAACATTAACCGCATAAGCCTTTGGCGAAGAAACAAAAACGTTAATCATCGAGGGACAGATAATTACTCAAAATACATATTATTGTAGGCTATTATGATACTTTACCATTAGTGCGTTCATACTCACGCCGGCGTTGCGCCTTGCGGAGTTTCATATATTTAGCCCTTGAGGGTTTGGTATAAAACGCACGCTCCTTTGCTCTCTCCACGACTTTCTCGTAGAGGGTTTTTTTCTTGAAAGCCCCTATTAATCTCTCATCGCTTTCGCCTGGTTTTTTACGAACTATAATTGCCATAAAAACACCTCCTTTCAAAATAACTATATAAGTACGTTTAGATCCCTTATATAGTAAGCAGCTCCTTTCGTAACTTCTGGGCAATATCTTTCATCTGATCATCCGCTAACTTATGGGCAAGATCCCAGTTTATCTTCTCACCATGGCCATCATTTTCAAATCGCGGCACAATCCGAATATGGGCATGGGGAATTTCAAAACCTAAAGTTAAATAGTGAACAGTAAAAGCACCTAATATTTTTCTTTGAGCAAGACCGATTTTTTTAGCTGCTTCAAAATACTCGCCAAATTCAGCAACATCATCCACCCAACGACAATGAACTTTCGGAATAAGAAGCGTATGCCCAGGAGTAAGCGGCAAAATATCTAAGAAGCCAAGGTAATCCTTGTCTTCATAGACTTTATATATTGGTAGCTGACCAGCCGAGATTTTACAAAAAACACAATCCTCCATAGCCCGTAGTATACTCAAATCTTGGTATGAAGACAAATCGGATTTTAAGGCGATTTTACCCGAAAAATCTGCCTATAGGTCTAAATTGATATAATTTCCTAGATGTCTGTGGAAAAAAAGGAAGTTGTTCATATATTTATCGGTATAAGCCCAAAGCTTGATAGGTCAAGGAAGCGGGTAGATTTTACGGGCAGTGCAGACGATCAACTTCTTGCAAGAATTTGCTTAACGTTGGTAGCAAGAGCCGTCGGGCAATACAACCTAGATCCTACGAGAATGGATATTGAGGTGCACTTGTTCCCGGATAGCACGATAACCGCCCCTACGTGTTCGAGCGTGAAGGTGATTATGAAACCCAACGACTAATGGCCATAAGCAGACCCGCTGCGGGAGTTATAACTCCGCTCTTAAATGCGGAATAGACGATAGAAGGATCATTTGACCGATTCTAACGTTACTCTCATACCGCCTTCAGAACAACTTTTGTTGACACCGCCTAAGAGGTAAAGAATAATAAGAGCGGATGAGATATTTCTTCACCACACAACGGGTAGTGATTTTCTCTTTAATTGTTTCGTTGTTGATCGCAATTTTTGCCCCTACCGCAGGTCCCAATGGCCAGTTGAACGTCTTGTTTGGAGCAGCTTCATTTGTGTTTGGGATTGTAATTGCTTTTTATATATCAATGTCCACCACAAGACTTAACGATCTTGGTCAAGCTTTAAATCAAGAAGATGCGAATTATGTGTCTATTTACAAAGTGGCAGCCGTTTTTGGTGAGGAAATCCAAGATAAACTTAGAAAGAGGATTGATTTATACCTCCAAGATCAGATCGATCATTATCTATCGGACTTCGAACAAACGCATGCGACTTTTGATAATTTAGTAAATTTTATCGTCAGTATCAATCCAAATAACGAAAAGGAACGTCTCGTCTATGGCAAACTTTTAGATTACGTTGACAGGCTTCAACATAACCGAATTCGCATCATTGCCTTGGCTAAGTCAAAACTTTTATTTTACGAGTGGGCGACTATTTTAACTCTGGCGGCAATTATTCTCTTTTGTATCTTTGCTCTCAATGATGGCTCACTAGTTTCGATTATTGTTTCTGTGCTGCTCTCGACATCGACCATCATGCTTATTTTGATCTTACGGGACTTAGTATTTTTAAGGTGGAAGGAACAGATGTGGATATGGTCGTGCCTAACAGAGACTTTCCAAGGGTTAGGACTTTCTCCTTATTATCCACAAAGTGCCGTTGATGAAGGCCGGGTGACACTCAAAAAAGGCGTGACAGTTCGGTTGGTAAGTTATCCAAATCGGTATCCCGATTTTAGCAATAAGCGGATTATCGAGAAGAAGGCTTAAGGTGAGATTGGTGGTAGGAGTTTAGGCAAGTGCTTTGACAATCAGATCGTGGACCTTTTTGATTGGTGGATTATCGTTGACATCTGTAACTAGCCCTTTCGATCTTAAGAAATCAATTGCTCGATCGGTTACACGATGGTACAGCGCTATTCGCTTTTTATTAGCTTCGAGGCTTTCTCCGTGTTTATCATAAGTGTCGCGATGCAAAATTCTTTTAAGCCCTTCTTCGTCGCTTAGATCTAGGTAGATACATTGAATTTGAATATCGCCGATTTCTTTACACATTTTTAACAGGGCCTGAGCTTGGCCAATCCTTCGAGGATAGCCTTCCATGCCAATTACCTTGTAGCCCTTCTTTTTTTCTATCTCTAGCAAATCCTTGACCATGGCGATTACTTCACCGTCTGGAGGGTATTTTCCTTTTTCTGACCAACCGCGAGCGACATACTTGCCGTATGTATTTCGATATTTGTAATATCTTGACTTTGGATTGAAAACATTTCGATAGGCTTCACCAGTGCTAAGTACATCTTCGACAATCCCCTCTTTCGCCAAAAGAGACATCTGTTCACCTTTTCCCGATCCATGAACTCCAAGAAGGATAATAATTTTCATCTAATTTAGAGTATAACATCACGTTTTATTAGTGAGTAGTTTATTACAGACAAAAGGTGCGGGGTGGTCTAAATTACGCATGTTTATGCGAATCGAAGACGAGAAAGAGAGTGGAATTGTACCGACAAAGATCTGTGTAGGGGTACCGGCGGCGCTTTACAAGGATCTTGTGAGAGGCGATAAGGATTTTGTTGGAATAGCTATTTTAAAAAGAGAGTTTAATGCCGCGGTGAATTTATCGATTTTGCGATACATGCTCAGAGAAGGACTAATTAGCGAGGAAGACGCTCCGGTTATCATAGTTATCAGACCTGATAGGAGATTGAAAGAAGCTGGAAAGATAAAGTTATGGGTAGAGCGAACCAGTAACGACTAATACGCCTGACCAAAGTACTAGCGGCAAGTGGTTTAACTTTCGAGAAGTTGATCTACCGATATTAAAAGAGACCCGGCTTCGTCTCTCTTCTTAACTTCGACTTTATCGCTTGTTTTTTTAGAGACGACCAAGCGGATGGGACAGCCGATAAGATCGGCGTCGGCGAACTTTTCACCGGCAGATACGTCTCGGTCATCAAATAAAACTTCGATCTTTTCGCCAAGTAACCGATCGTAAACATCAAGACCTCTTTGGTCCAAACCAATTAAGTGATATTTAAAAGGGGCGACCTGCTCTGGCCAGATAATCCCCTTCTCGTCATGATGTGCCTCTACAATAATAGCCATCGTTCTCTCGACACCAATACCGTAAGCGCCCATCAAAAGATACTGATTCTTTCCGGATTTATCTGTGTAAGTGGCGTTGTGAGGTTTGGAATAAAAATCTCCATAAGAGAAAACATGGCCAAACTCGATAGCCCTTTTAATTCTCAGCGTTCCCTTGTCACACCTTGCACACTTGGCTCCCTCGGGCGTATCGACAATATCACCCACCACGTCGGCCTTAAAATCTCTACTGTAATTGACATTTATTGGATCGGTAGTTTCAGTTTTGTATCCCCCGTAAAGGTTCCTTGCCTTGACCACCGATTCATCAGCCACATAGATGATTCTTGGGTCATCATAACCCCAGGAATGGACATAGCCTGATTTAGCGCCGAAGCTAGCTAAATCCTCATCGGTTGCCACCTCTAAATCGCCATTTAGAGCGAGCACCCGGCTTAATTTTGTTTCATTGACATCTAAGTTACCAACGACCGTGGCGATAATTATCTTCCCTTCGTCGGTTTTGTAGACGACGTTTTTAATAAACCTTTCTGCCGGTAGATTGTAATGAGCCACTAGCTCTTTAATTGTTCCCACTTCAGCCGGTAGCGGGGCAACTTTGTATTCTTTTATTTCTTCATCTTTATTCACCTCTTCTCTTATGAAGACTGCCTTTTCCATATTGGCAGAGTAACCGCAACTATCGCACTGAATAACTCGATCTTCACCATAATCGGCAAGGACCATAAATTCATGGGAATAATCACCGCCTAAAGCGCCGTTATCAGCCTCGACGGGGATTACTTCGATTGATAAATCGCGAGCGATTTGTTCGTATGAGTTGTAGAAAAGTTTATATGTTTCCGCAAAACTCGTGGCGTCGGCGTCAAACGAATAGGCGTCCTTCATTAGGAATTCGCGGATACGGACTAAGCCGCCCCGGGCACGTTTCTCGTTGCGAAACTTCTGACTAAATTGGTGAAGGTATATGGGAAGATCCCGGTAAGATGGCTTAAACTCCTTAACCATTTCGGTGAAGAGTCCTTCACCCGTAGCCGCTAGGGCAAATTCTTGGTTTGTTCGTTCATCTTTTACTGTCATCAAGCCTTTACCCCAAACTTTGTCCCGCCCGGTCTTTTGCCAGATAGCTTTAGGATGCATCGTGGGAGTAAAAACCCGTTGAGACCCGAGCTCAGTCATCCGGTTATCAATTATCTGGACGACTTTTTGATAAACTCTTGCCCCAAGAGGCAACAAGGTGTAGCGTCCGGCAGCGATTTCTCTTATATAGCCGCCTTTGTAGAGCAGTTTATGGGAAACCAGTTTTGTACTGGCGGGAATGTTTCTGACGGTACTACCAAAAAGTCGAGAATATCTCATATTAGTAATTTAAAATAATTTACCTCCCAAGGGTATCTCTTTGCTTGGGAAAACTAAGACTACTTTACCATTTTCATCGGGTAGACCTAAGGTGAGAACTTCTGAACTAAAGGGACCGATTTGTTTAGGCGGAAAATTAACGACACCAATAACGAGCTTACCCACTAATTCTTCTTTCGTGTAATGCTCGACGATACCCGCGGCGGACTTTTTAATGCCTATTTCAGGCCCAAAATCGATAGTCAATTTATATTTTGGGTTGTGGGCTTCGGGAAAATCTTCTACAGAAAGAATTTTCCCGACCCGAATGTCCACTTTTTCGTAATCAGCGTAGGCGATCATTTCTGTTTCTTGAGAAAAGAAAATAACTGGCCAAAGACTATAACAATTAAAGCGGCTACTCCATACCAGAAGACAATATTCAACAGTTGTAGCCTCCGGTCGGGAATGCACCAATCTCCTTTCTCATAGACGATAGGAAATCCATCGGGTACGCACCCAAGACCGACACCAAAAATGACAACAATTAATTCGGATAGTCCGTATAATATTGTGCCAAGTATGATTGTTTTTACTAAGTTATTTTTCAACATTTATTTACTATCACCCCCTTCCGGTTGTTCTATCAGGTTAACATTATTTCGGGGGATTAAAAAAGGCCCTCGTAAATCCTCAAATCTATCGAGAACTTACAAGGGTCTTTTTAGAGACGGTACCACCTTATTATTAGGATTATAAGATTAAAAGATTTTAGTCTGTAGTCTTCTAACTGCCGACTATCGACTAATGACTGCTATCTTATCATCCTGTCTTATCTCCTGCTATCACGGGTTTACCCGGCGGTCTTCATCAGATGCAGCTCCCCGCGCTGAGCGCGGTTAGAAAGAGCGGGAAACTCTTTCGTTGCTTTTGTTAACTTGAGGATAATTATAAAACAAGGCGGCGTGCTGTCAATGTCCTTGTGGGTTTGTCATTCCCCTTCTATTCTCCGCCCCTCGTGTTCGGCAGCGTGCCGTAAGTCCTCCAAAAACTTACTAGTGACCCCCCTTCTGGATATCGTGATCACGTTCCATTGCATTGATAACATCCTCGTCGGTGAATTCCATCGCCCGATAACCGGTAACTAATCTTTTTAATCTTGCGTAGGAGATATCTACTTTAGCTCCTCTTTTAGACATATTTAATTAATTTTCTTTTCAAATCTTGCAACCGGACATATTTTAGCATACGCTTATAAATGGAGGTCATTTTAACCTATCTTATAGGCCTACGTCAAAGATGCTATTTAAGAATTCCGCTTTCGCCCAAGATAGACCCAGCGTCACGAATGCTAATCAAAATAACTAAAAAGAGCAGAATCACCAAACCGGCCGTATGAATCCAATGTTCCAGCTTGGGAGCCACTCTGCGGCCAAAAATAGCTTCGATTATTAAAAACAGCGCGTGCCCGCCATCGAGAGCTGGAAAGGGAATGATATTAATAACCGCCAGGTTGATCGAAAGAATTCCCAAGAAACTAAGAATGGTAATCGCGCCTTCTTTGGCCACCACTACCGAAACTTGAGCGATCCGCAAGGGACCTCCGACATCGGCCGGTACCTTGCCTGAAAAAAGCTCCTTAAAAACATTGGCTGTGCCCAAAACAGTTAACTGAACCCATTGTTTGGTTTCTTTGACTCCATTTTGGACGCTTGAAACCAGCATCTGAGGAAACGGCAAAAATACCATCTCGGTTGTGGTAATGCCCACTCCCAAAGCACCTTCACCCTGGGGTGGGTTGATCCGCGGCACGGCATTGAGTTGTAACTCTTTTCCGTCCCTTTTAATTTGAATATCAAGCGTTTTACCTCTGTTTTGATCGACGAAATTTATAAAGCCCTCAGTGGAAGTCATGGCCTTACCCACCTTAAGTCCGCCCAATTTCTCCTTAACTTCAATCCCAATAACCACATCACCAACTTTGATACCTGCGCTGTCCGCCGGACTACCGCTGACAACGCCAATAATTCGCACATTACTACTTTCTTTGGGAATACCGGTGAAGAAATAAATTACCGAAAAAGCCACCACCGCAAAAATTACGTTGGCGGTGACACCGGCGACGATAATGAGGAATCGCCTCCAAACAGGTTGTGCCCAAAACTGCTCCTCTAGTTTCTGGCCTTTTTTAAGTTTCGGCTTTTCCATCTCGGACCTTTCCTCCCCCATTAGCCTTACAAAACCACCAAATAAGGCTGGATAGACGGAGATTTTTAACCCTTTCTTGGTTATTTTTGTCCAGAGGGGTTTTGTAAAGGGTAATCCCAAAGCAAACTCCTCTACCCCAACCCCCAAAAGTCTGGCGGCAATGAAATGACCCAGTTCATGAGCAATTACCAAAACAGAAATAATGACCAGAAGTCCCAAAACCGCAACCACCGGATCGGGAAAACCTGACAATAAATTAGTTAGCATACAAGGTACTATAACACAGCAATCTCCTTGGGGTTTGTTAAGTTTAAGTGTGAAGTTTGAGCTTTATTATGAAGCACTGCTTAAGTTGTAGCGGCCACATCTCGTTGGAATAATTCTATATCACCTTCAATAACACCGGACTCTTGTGCAACATCGCTTCTACTAAGCCGTCTCTTTGTCTCGGACCAGTTAAAACCACTTGTCTCACCGACTCGTCGGAAATATTCTGTGGGAGTCCAATTATTTTGGGTAAGAGCTGAGTTAACCAGTAAGGAAGCGGTGAGGGCGTGAATCGTCGCCAATGAAAATCTATTACCCCGGAGATATTGATTTATATTACGAAAAAAGACAGACATCTCCGCAAATTTTTTAATGAGTGCTATCCGCTTGGGTTTGGCAAGCGCTCTTAATGAAACCCAATGACCTTTTTCCATTCGAAAAAGACCATCTTCGGCCAGATTAATAGCTACCAAGCGAAACTTGACAAGTTCAGGTAGGTTTTGGTCTACACCAATTTCACCGACAACAAGTCCTTTCCCTAGAAAAGTTGCAGCTTTGGTTTCCAGAAAAAAGGGGTCATCAAGTTGAGAAAAACTCGCCTCGAACGCGGGGGTTGACCAAATGACTTTAATTCTTAGCATATCTGACACATCATCGGTTTCAGGAGGAAGGTTAAGATTTAGTCGATAACTGAAGGGCGCAGCCATACCGACGACACGCATTATTTCAGCCGCGACCATCCGGTCAGGATGACCAAGAAAAGAAAGCTCTAGGGCAGGACGTTCCCCACCGCCAAAAAGTTCAGATACAAAACCAGGTCTTCCGGTTTGTCTTTGCCATTTAGGCCGATCCAATGGTTGGTGTTTTGGGTCAAATAAACCACTTGTTCGGTCGGAACAGGCAGCGATGATCCCATTCCCAGATTGAGTAGCGTAGAATGCTAAAACTGCTCCACCCAGGTAAAGGTAAATAGGCCTAATAAAATCCTCGGATGCCCCCTCGGTAACGGGTTGGTAGTCTTGTTCTCCTGCCCGCTTGATTTGAAGTTCAGTATCGTAGGTAATAAAGCGCCCGATTGGTAATCTGTCAGTTGTCATTAAGGCTGGGAGGCGACGCTTAGTCTATCAGCCGATAGTCGGAAATTCAATTACTAGGCAATCTTTAAGAACTGGAGTTTACCGATCCACAGAGTCGAAGGAGTATTAAGTATGCCATTAAGAGACAATATCTTAGATTGTGGTTCAACTTGGGTCTACAAGCGGTCTACAAGGCCTGGCCTTTTGGTGAAGCAAGGCCTGGCCTTGAACGTACGAAAGGTTTGTGAGACAACCTTTCTGTGCCAACTAAAAATTCTCGAAAAGCATATCTGCCCCAAGGTTATTACCACATATATAACCGCGGTCTTGAGAAGCGTGATATTTTCCTTGATGAGCAAGATTATGCTGTCTTCTTGGGATATATAAAGACCTACCTCTCCCCCAAGGATACCAATACTCTTAGAAATAGGCTCACATCGAAGGATCTCGTCTATCAGGAAAGACAGCGAGCACTCAAAGAATTGAGCCTGAACAACTTCTTCGGGCAGATTTCACTACTTGCGTACTGCCTTATGCCAAACCATTTCCATCTGTTGATAAATCAGAAAATAATCAACGGTATAGACAAATTTTTGAACTCACTTGGAACAAGATATGTTATGTATTTCAATCGAAAATACAAACGGGTGGGTCACCTTTTTCAGGGAGTCTATAAGGCAGTTTTAGCTGAGACTAACGAACAGTTGTTATATTTAACAAAATACATTCACCGTAATCCGGCTATGCAATTTCCTGATGAACAGGGCCTGGCCTTAATTAAACAACCATCCTCTTATTTAGGTTACCTCGGCAAGAGAAAGACGCCGTGGATCGATACTCGGGAAATTCTTTCGTTTTTCTCAAAATCAAATCCACAGCTATCCTACGAAAATTTCGTTAATCAATCCGAAAGTCCCGTCTCTCCAATCTCCGGAATCACTCTCGACGAAGAATAAATAAACAATAATAAACAAGGCCTGGCCTTGATTAAGATGTCAGAACCAGAAAATGTCTCTTGCCGATGCGGAGGGTAGAGGGGGTTTTTATGATATCAGAAAGGGCAAGCGACTTTTGCTTATTAACTAGTGATATTCCACCTTGGTCAACGAGGCGTCTGGCTTCGGATTTACTTTTGATGAAGCCTTTATCGACAAGGATTCCCAGAAGTTCGAGAGCGGTGATTGATGGACCGACGGAAACAATGGGCGTATCGGCTGGAACTTCGCCTTCTTGGAAGGTTTTTTCAAAGTTTTCCTGGGCTTTATCGGCCAGAGTCTTACCATGAAGTTCCAGGGTTATTTTGTGAGCCAGTTCTTTTTTAACGTTCATGGGATTTTCTCCGCCTTTTAGTCTTTCTTCAACTTGGGTAACATCCCCCAGTGAGGCGTTCGTCCCTAATAGAAAATAGCGAACTATAAGTTCATCT
>LCJH01000006.1 GCA_000999595.1 Microgenomates group bacterium GW2011_GWA2_44_7 | reverse complement strand
CAAGATGTGGCACCCAGCCGAACGTATGCCGCTTCGGTTAATGCCTTGCTTGAAAACGACCTCTGGGTTGCAAACGCTCATCAAGCGAATAATATGGCGGAGAGACTTTACACATCTCTGCGGGATAGCAAAAATGTGGAATTTGTTTTACCGGTTGAGACTAATCTCCTTTGGAGCATAATACCTGAAGGCTTGGAAGAAAAACTGAACGACAATTTTATCTATTATCAGGAAACGAATGACCTATCTCTTGCGAAGTACCGAGAAAATCCCTTCTTTACTCGCTGGGTTACTTCATGGGCAACTACACATGGGGAAGTCGATGCCCTAGTTGATCAAGTCAATAGGTTTAGGTAGTCTTTGCACTGTAGCTGAAAAGACAAGAAAAATGAAGTCTTTTCTAATTCCATATCAACCCGCCCACCCAAACAAAAGGGGCGGGGGCGGCGAAGCCGCCGAAACAAAACTACCCCAGTCACATAATTCTTCAATTTTTGAGACTGCTTTGATGTTTCAAAATTGATCCTAAATATTGTAAAATTATGAAGGTAACAGCTACCCCTGCTTGAACATGTTCGCAGATTTCCTTAAGGTTATCGCTCTCTTTATCTTTCCCCTACTCCTGACTTCAGTGTTCCACCACTTTGTTGTTATAAAAAGGAATCTCTGGCAGTCTCTGACTTTTCCCGTGGATTTCGGAGGCACTATTAATGGAGAAAGAATCTTTGGGCCGACAAAAACATTTCGCGGTTTTGTCGTGACAATTGTTGGGGCATCTCTCGTCACATACCTCACATATCCACTCCTTTCTACCCCAAATGTAGTATTTTATGTTCCCTCGTGGCTAATCGGAGCACTACTGGGACTTGGTTACTCGATTGGCGAATTACCAACAAGTTTTCTTAAAAGAAGATTTGACATTGCTCCATCTCAGCAGGTAGGAGGAGCTAAGGGTGTATTTTTCTATCTATTGGAGCAGGTTGATTCTGTCGCAACGGCGGTTATCGTAGCACTCCTTATCTCAAATATCCCAATTAGTACTGGAATCATCTTGTTTACCATGGGGAGCGGATTTCATGTCTCTATTGATGCGATACTATATGTGGGTGGTTACAAAAAGAAGCTTGACAGACCTCTTCTTCTTAGAAAATTACTAACCCGAAAATAGCCGCAAAGGCCGGTAAAAATAGATTGTCACTTCCTCCTCGAGCAAGCGCTTCAATTATTGTCAATAAGGCCGAGAGTGTAAGCGATTTAGACAAAAACAGGATATCAACCTTCGATAGTAAAAGCCCAAAGAAAACAGAGAGTACAAAAGTTACTATAAAAAACGCAGCGCTCCCTTTTAGGGTTTTTGACTGACCCGATTTGGCTAAACTTCCAACCAGCCATGCGGCTGTATCAGCAATACCCAGAACGAGTACGGCAAACTGAAAGACTACTGATTTGTCCCAACCCACAACAGCTGCTATTGTTACTCCCAGAGGATAAAAAAAACTGCCATTTGTTTTCCTCTGTACACAAGTAATACTTGGGAGCCAACGCCTTTTCTCTGCCAAGAAGAAGAAAAGGAAATAACCTAGTCCCATCCAAATCGCTTCATTCAGGGTTAATAACAGCGGGAGGAAAATAATTACTAATGCTGAAAACACATGAGCGATCTTTCGCGTAATTTCAGCCGAAATTCCTTTTCGATACAAAATTTCGGTGATAATAAAAATACCTATAAAAACAAAGAGTACGCCCATATCATTTTTGTGGCATTCGCCAAAAATGCTGTAGACTTTGGAAGGTTTTCCCCAAAAGTTTATTCCACGTTCGCGGATCGGAATAGCGCTTTATAACCAAAGAGAAAAGGACGGGAATGGGGATCTCTCTTAGAGAAACTCTTCTAAACCCTCTACCAAGTAATTCCCTTTTTAGTCTCGGGTTTGCCGTGGCGGCGTAGACGTATTTATTTTCAACTGACCTGAGGGCGTGGAGGAGTAGATTTATCCCTATTCTCTTACCTCGATATGAAGGCCGGATGTAGAGGCTTGATACGCTCCAATAATCTCGCAGGAGTGGAAAACACTCCATCCATCCCATGAGAGCTCTCCTCCTTCGAATTGTTAGCAAGTGTCCTTTTTCTGCAGACTGTTTTAATAATGATAGTGGACGAAAAGAGAGATGTGGATCCGCCAGCGAAATTTGTGAAATCTCTCTTAATTCTCGGTCAGTTATTTTTTCATCCATAATTCAATCCTTTTATAAGTAGTGATGTGAAGACAACTAACAACAATATAATTAGTGGTAATGTTTTTGGTTTAGGGAAATAGAAACTTCCGATCATAAGAAGGCTCTGGAATCCAAACAGGACAGTCGCCAGCCAAAACCTAATAATTGGCGTTGTTTCTACTAAAAGTAGAATCAGAATGTTAAAGTGGCTAAAGACCACGGGTAAGCCCGGATACCCACTATTTCCTCCTCTATGTTTATATCCGACGAGACAAAAACGAGCCAGACGAAAGATCCCGGAGGCCAAAAAGATTAATTGAACCACAAGTGACAAGGGGTCTCTTAAATTAAAGTAGTAAAAGAGAACCAGAAGTGGCCAAACAAGATAAATTATTAAATCAGCAAAACTATCAACCAACTTGCCTAGTTCAGATTCCTGATGGTACTTTCGGGCGATATAGCCATCGAGCGAGTCGAGAATAAAAGCAAGGATGGCAACTGAAAAAGAAATGTAGATATTGCTCGTCCAAAGAAAGACAACGGCTAGCCATCCAACGGCTGCGGCCAATAAACTAACCGAAGTAGCCAGAGTCATTTCCATACAATCTCTCCAGTCTTCAGATTAAGAGAAAGATCAGTATCGTTGGGAATCGTTTGGACAGCGTTTTCTACTTTTATGATACACGGTAAGTTGAATTCCCTGGCAACTATCGCCGCGTGAGAAAGGAGTCCTCCCCTTTCAACAATTAATCCTAAAAGAGAGGGGAAAATCACCGTCCACCCGGGGTCAGTTTGTGGAGTGATAAGAATTTTCCCTTGGAAATTAAGCCTTGGATCAAAATTCCGCACGACCATTGATCTGCCTTTTAAATATGCTTGGCCTCCGGTACAGATGACGTTGCCTAACAATAAATTTTTAGCCGATCTGATTGGTTTCGGGGAATTGTTTCTTATCGCAATTCTTAGTAAATCGACATCTCTCGTCGGGGAAACAATCCTTTTGGGCAGGTATAACCTATTAAAATAGACGGAGTCCTTCTTCCTCTTTTCGGTTAGAGAGTTGTATCGAGTGCTAATTGAACTGTAATTTTCCAGATCTTCAATGGTTAACCAAAAGATATCTCGTTTATTTTTCAAACACCCCTTTTGGCAAAGTTTCTCGCCTATTGCTAAAAAGATGTCCCTTGCTACGCCAAAGACCAAAGTCCGTTTAAATCGCGTATCCTCTCGGTAAGCAATGGATTTGACTGCCCACCTTTTTACCAGATTAATCAATAATCGATTAGGGACGGATAGGCGAAGGAGTTTTTTTCTAATATCGTTCTCATTAACTTCGTTTTTTCTCCCCTTGGCGTTATTTCCATCTCTTTCTAAGTTTCCTTTGAGTAAGTTAAATAAAACGGTCGGGTCGTTCTGAAAACTGAGCGATTCCAGCTTAAGCTCTCCGGGAACTCTTTGGCCAAACTTTTCGATGTACTGTTTGATTTGGTTTCTTAATTCTTTGAATTGTATTTCTTTGGCCAGCCTTCGCTTAATCACTGACACACTGTTTTTGGCGAAAAGATTGTAGAAACCAGGATTTCTCTTGATGGAGGTGATAATCTTACCAAATTCCCTGCCAGGCTCGGAGCTTTTTAAGCCGGGGCCTTCAGAGATTATTTTGCTTATTAATTGTTCTTCTTCCCCCTCCGATTTTGTTATCAATCTTCGTAATATGCCAACACTTACCATAACGGCGAAATCGTTAGCAATGGGGGTCTTGAAGTCGTGGGTCATTTCTGCTTCGGCAGCTTGATACCAAGAAAGCAATTCGGGCAGTCCCATCCTCATCGGCACCCCATCGACTATTTGACCTTTCAGTTTGCCATATTTTTTATCGAAGTTGTGATCAAAGCGACCAACAAACAGTTTCATAAATAAAAAAATGATCATGATTCTAAAAAATAAATAGGCAACATTTATCCATGCCTGGAGAGATTTGCTCTCTTGCAAGGGAGCCTTCACCTTTCCCCTTAATTCTTTGTCTATTCCCAGCATCTCTTCCATAAAAACCCCATTTAGTTTATAGGCTGGGAGAAAGGCAACCATCCGGTGCCAATTTGTTAAGTTGTAATACATCCGGCCGCCGATAAACTCGAGCATATGTTCAAAAATATCAGAGTTTTTGCTAATAATTTGGTCAGAAACTCCCATAAATTTACAGAACTCAACGTAAACACCCCTATAAACACGGCGGGCGAAAGAAAAGGTGAGAGGAGTCGTAATCCCCGAATAACTTTCGTTCAAATTTGAGTTATCGAATATCCAAACCATTGTTGTTAAAGCTAGAATGAACCTCCTTTGGCCGTAATAAGTAGTGCGGAAAAGACAAACATAACGGTCAGAGGAAATAATCTCTTAACCACTGTTGAGTGGGGATGTCTGATAAACCTTAGGCTTAAATAGGCAAAAACGAAAAGCAGGACGGCAAACCATATAACTGTTAGCGCCGATCTTGTTAGCAAGAAGCTAGTTAGTCCGACTAACAACAAGATGAAACCTAGCAAAATGCTGGCTCCACGTACTCCGTATTGGGCTGTATATGTATCTCGTGATTCAACCTCCTCTTCGGGTGGACGGAATTTTCTGATCACCTCAAGCGAAAAGAAAGAGGTAGTAAAGAGGATCATCCTCAATAGTAAATTGTAGTTGTCTGGAGACAATTTCGGTTCGTAAGTAATTGAAACGAGAAAGAAGAATAACGGAATTGTCACAAGCTCGTGAGAGATGATGTAAAGCGTGAAATGAGATCTTAGCCAATCTCTTGCAAAGAATTCTTTAAACATCAAAAAAACGTATAGCTGAGTTGCCATCATCCAGTAAATAGAAAGTCCGGTTAAAATACCAACAATAGCTTGGGCCAGAATCGTACTCTGGACTAAATATGAGACTTCCTTTAGGGTGACAAGACCACGAGGGACTGGTCTTTGAGGATAATATTTTATGTCGTGGGCGGCGTCTTTAAATTCATCTAAAAATCTCAGTTCTAACAAAAATAAGAAAAGCATCACGCTGGTTGCAACTATGGTGCCCCACGATCTTGTCTGACTTATGTTAATTCCGAATATTGCGGCTAAAAGCCCCATCTCTATTGGTGGAAATCTTTCTTTTAAGTAAACAATGAGCCTTAGAGGGATGGGGGTTGTAGACATTAATTTAGGTTTCTTGTCTTTCAGTGTAAAACAACTCTGATCATAGTAAAATACTGTTGCCGCAGATGAACAAATATTTTTCCTCTCTCCGCCTTAAACTTTTCCTTGCCGGACGAACACTTGGATATACATATGATTATACAGAACGGCTGTACAAGATCTATCTGAACCATTGTAAAGTAATCCACTTTAGAGACGGGTATCCGATTTATTCCCTTTCATCGCCCGCGCTTTTCAGTAAACCTTCCGCAAACCTTTTTGCCCGTATCATATATCGCTCGATTCAGAATAAAAATCTCCCCAATATGCTAAGTTTTGCCGTAGATGATCGGTGCAACGCTTCGTGTGAACATTGCAGTTTTTATGACAGCGTTTTTAGCAGAAAGAAACAGGTCCTTTCAACAGGCGAAGCCAAGAAGGTCATTGCTGATGCCCAGGAATTAGGCGTGTCAGTAATTAATTTTGTTGGGGGGGAACCACTACTCCGACAGGACTTAAATGAACTTATCCGTTCAGTGGACAAGGATCTTTCGACAACCGTGCTCTTTACCAATGGGTTCTTGCTCAAAGAACGCGCTCCGGAAATTAAAAAGGCGGGACTAGACAGTGTGTACGTTAGTATAGACTCTGCAGATCCTCAAACTCATGACCGTTTTCGTAAAGTACCAGGTTTATTTAATAAAGCAATCGAGAGTATATGTACGGCCAAGACTCTTGGGTTATCAACCGGACTTTCATGCACACTAACTCCGGATTCCTTTACCCGAGGTGAATTTGACCGGCTGGTTGAGTTGGCCAAAAAGATTGGGGTACATGAAGTTTTAGTCTTTGATGCTATGCCTACCGGCAGGTATAAATCCCGAAAAGACTTAATAAATAATGATTGGGTGGAGGATCTCATTACTGCCAGTAAAAAATACAACGACGATCCTTCATATCCGGGGGTACTGGTCTGGGCTTATTCCACTAGTCATCGGAGCGTCGGCTGCGCTTGCGGTACCAGTTCTTTTTATGTGTCGCCGTACGGTGATGTTTCTTCCTGTGACTTTAACCACACTGTCTTCGGTAATGTCCGCAAGACACCTCTTTTTCAAATTTGGGACTACTTGTCGTCTCTTCCGGATTTTAAACAAGCGAAATGGGGAGGTTGCAAAATTAAAGACCAGAATTTAAGAGATGGAGGAGTTGCAAAACCCTGAAAAAAGTTTTATCGTAAAACCAGATGCCCTTCTTGCCGGAATCTTTTAACAACCTCGCTGCTTGTAATTGTGACAAAACCCCAACTCTTCTAACTCTCGGCTTTCAAATTCTCGTTATAATTGCCGCCCTTTTTTCTTTCGCGGTTTTAAGAAGATATCAGAAACGTATCCTGGTGCATTTTTTAATAATAGCTCTGGGAATCGGTGTCTTCGAGATTTTTACTGCCCCTATGTGGAACAGTTCACATCTTGGTTGGTGGGCATATATTTATAAAGATGTCAGCTGGATACTTAATCTTGCCTGGACAACTGCTATCTTGTCTACAGTTGTCTTGGTGGATCATTTTTGTAAGAGGCTGCCAAGCAGGTGGCGATTTTTTATCTACCTGATAATTCTAACTCCGGCGGTTTTTCTGGCAGAGATTGTACTCGTAAACATCGGAATAAGGACTTATTCTCCTGAGGTTTTGCATACTGTCATAGGACTTATGGTGTTCGGTGTCCCCATAGAAGCTCTTTATTATGTACCTGTCTTTATGTCTTTAGTGATTGCCTTTTACAAATATTGGACTTTTTATCTGGAAAAAAGGCCTATTGTCCCTATCAAGAAAACGCCGTGGGTCCGGAACCTAACAATTGCACTGATAGGCGTGTTTTTCTTCGAAATGATGATTGAGCCGATGGTAGTAAATGTTAATCTTCCCTCCTGGTCATATATTTATCGCGATATCAGCATCCTTATCAGCGGCGCCTGGATTATTATTATCTGGTTAGCGGTCAATTTAGTTGAGCGATTTTTCCTGCATTTTGATTTAAAGTGGCGCTTTGCACTTTATTTACTTATAGGTAGCTTGATAACTTATCCTCTAGAATCCTGGTTGATGATCCATGGTTACCGTGTTTATGGGCCGAGTGCCACTGCTAACTTTTCAGGTTTTATAACTCCGGTAACGCATATCCCTATCGAGGTTGCTTTTGCCGTCCCTATGTATCTTGCTTTAGTCATTGCTTTTATCCGTTATTGGGAAATAGTTTTGGATAACAAATTATGAAAAGGTTCACAGAGATAGTTGTCGGATTCTTAGCCATGACCACACTTTTAGCGCTGTTATCGGGCGGGTTAATAAATGCCTTCCAAATTTACATATGGTCCGCCGTCTGCACGCTTGGAGTAGGATTGATATTCTGGCTTGTAATATGGGGTATAACCGGAAGTATATTCCTCTCATTAATAAATAATATTCATTCAAAGTACCAAAAGAATTCTAAAAACGAGCCGTCGATTCCTCCCGACCAATCCGCACTAACCACCTATGTAGACCAATCAAGGAGATCTGGTTATTCCGATTCACAAATAAAAGAGATGCTAAAATCTAAGGGCTGGAGTGACGAGGATATCGGACAAGCCGTCTCTTCTCCCATTAATGCCTCTTCATAATTCTGTGTTACTTAGCCATGATTCGTAAAAATTTCACGCCCCCATTTTTCCTGACACGAACCGCTATTTTTCTTCTCGGAACTTTGATTGGTGCATCCCTGATACTTATCCTTCGCAGTCAAGACAGATATGTAAGTTCTTTCAGCCGGGTTGCTGTTGCATATGACCAAGGGAAAACGACGACTGACTCCCCCGTACAGCAAGAAATATTCGACACCTTAAAAAGGATCGAAAAACAAGCTCGGAAATTCTCGTGGTTTCAACAGTTAGATGAATATCTGCTTATTCGGGTTCGTGACGCAGGAGATGCTAAGTTTACTATCGACATCAAGAACGGAAATGTTGATATTAAACCAGGCTGGTTGACTAGCCAGAAGCCGACCTTGGTCGTAGATAATCTACATCGTGTTAACTTTAAAAGACTCGAACAGTTGGTTTCGGCCGACGAATTGGACGAGCAGGGAATGTATGAGATTGCTTCAGCTCTTATCGTTCCCGGGCTAAAAGCCTTGTATAATTCGGATGTTTTGTTCCTTCCCGGAGATAAACGATTCCTAAAATTGGATAACTTTATCCAAGTTGAGTTGGTTAATAAATATGGGGCGAAGGACTTTGACGGGAATCTCATCATCTCGCGAGCCACCGTTGTAAATGTTGACGGCCAATGGCTGGTCTTTGAAGGTTTCCAAGGGCAGCCCGATGTTCGCTATACCGTAGACATCAATCAACTGATCCATTACTATTATCTTATTAACTACAAATTTAGAGGTTTGAGTGCTGCTGACCTCCTCTCTAGGAAAGAACTATTCGATGAATACATGAAGCTACGTCAAGAAACTTTAACTTATAAGAGCTATTAGTTTTAACATCTTAGAAAGAACGAGTTTAGTCGACCAATTAACACCCCGGCAGCTGACTGATGGGATATAAAAAGGGTTCCATTGAGCTCTGTGCGGGCGGGGTATGTGGAGTACAAGATCGGTCAAACTCGCGGAATCTCTAAATGTGACCCAACCGGGATGGTTCGGTGAACTCACCATTTACCCGGTGCGCAATCGACAAGCCTGGGATTTCCACTCAATTTATGTTTTGATGGTTGGTCGGTATAGTTCTCCCCTCCCATCGTGATAACTTAAATTCTCTCGACTATTAAGAAACTAGTGTAGTTTTCTTTTGCATCTTGGAGATTATCTTCAATAATTTTTAAATCGTATATTTGTGCCAAAACCTTACTTCCCATTGTTGCGATATTCTTATCTAATTTTTTCTCGGACAAATATTTTGCCACTAATGCATGGTCAATTAGCTTTCCCTTTCCTGAAACAGGTTTAAAGTTCGGATACTTTTCTGAAAGAGATTTTTTGCATTGAGCGAACACCTGGGGATGTGACATAATGTTTGTTACCTCATTAATATCGGCATCACTTCTTATCATTAGGGCATGAGAAATCTTTATGGCGAATTGTTCAACTATCTTAAATTTGTACATCGCCATTGCCTTTATGCTTTCTTCAACGATTCCACCTACGGAGTTGTGTATAGCAAATTGCCCTCGATCTATTTTCCCTTCATGTAGCGCTCTCAATACATTTCCCGATGTGTAAAGGTATTTAATCTTATACTTTGATGGTCCGGTTCTTTTTAAGAAATAACGAATCGCTTCCTCATTGAAACTTCCCTTGCCTCCTTGAATTCCAAAAGTAATATAGTCAACGCTAACTTGCTTGGGTAATAGTTTGTTATATAACTTGTCGTAAGCAATACCTAATTTTAGGTGCATTCGCTTCGTGTGTTGGTTGTATTGCTGCAAATCATTGAATAACTGCCATGTATCATTGCAGGTTTGATCTTTTACTTCTAAAAGTTTTTTAGTGCCCAGCGAATCAATACTTGAACTTTGAAAACCATACGTATCAAGTAGGCGACCGATAAAATGAGTCAACCCCTGGGTATTGGCAGCAATTTCATCGTGTTGCCGCGCCGTCATTTCTATGACTCTTAACTTTTTGCTTTCAAAATATTCTTTCCAGAAGCCGTAGGTACTGTCATTTGTTTTATATTTATCAAGTATCATCGGCAACCCTTTGAACCCATCCTTGCTACTGTCCGGACCAAACATGGGGTGTGTAAGTAACGCTTGAGTTTTACTATCTTTGAGATATTTGTGAAAGATTTTAGCAGGGTGCTGTTTTACCGATAAAACATCGATAAGAACATGGTTATCTCGAAAGTATTTCTTATGAGAATTAATTACTTGTTCAAACGCAGAAATTGGGACAGCAAAGAAAACTACATCACTTTTATAGACTGCACTTAAATCTTTTGCAGTGACTGTATTTTTTGCCAACTCGGTGTGAGTAAATACTTTCTGGTTTGTATCATAAAGCATGATGGCAAAATCATCCTTAATGAGACGATAAAGAGTTTTTCCAAATCTGCCAAATCCTACAATACTGATTTTTAACATAATTTACATATAGCTATTAATCTTATCTATTTTATACAGTAGTTCACCTTTATATACCGTTTTCCGTCTTCTCCAAATGCGGTACCAAGTGAAAGGGGTTTTAAGGGATACCTGTCTCTTAACCGGCTTTTCGAACCCCAGATTATCCCCCGCTTTTGCGTTAATCAACGACTTTACGTCCAAAAAGTCAAGCGTGGTGACCCCACCGGGATTCGAACCCGAATTACCAGGATGAGAACCTGGCGTCCTAAGCCATTAGACGATGGGGCCAACTTTCGAAATCATGTTGTGTTTATCAAAATTATACAAATTTTCAATAGACTTTCTTTTCTTCTAAGACTTTATCCTGAATTCTTCTTTCTTGGCAAGCGGGTAGGTTTCGACCTCTCGGACATAAACAACCTTACATGGCAACCTGTACTTTGTCGATGCTACATAACCTGACCTATGTTGAGCAATTCTCTGTACAAGCTTGCGCCAAGAGCCGACATAATATGAATTGTCATTAAGTTTTAGGATATATATGAATGCCATCAATTAACAGGCCACTAGATCCCGACATTCATTTCGGCTCTGCCGGAAGTGAAATCGTGGACTCTCGACACCGACTATGTCGGTTGTCGGAGCGATGGGGCCAACTAAAGTTAAAACTAGAAGTATTTTACCAGATAGGTAGCTTGCGGAGGTTAATTGGTAGCCAGAGAGGGTGCGTGGAGCGTGAGACTGCTTCTGTTTTCATCTGAATATATCGACTTTTTTGATAGCTTGATTTTTCTCGTCAGTGCGATATGTAGTACTTCATCAAGATGAGTAACAAAGATAAACTTTATGTCTCTTCTTATGTTGGTTGGAATATCCTCGGCTAAATCTTTTTTATTATCTCTGGGCACAATTACAGTACGTATCCCTGCCCGATGGGCAGCAATTACTTTCTCCTTTAGGCCACCAATTTCGAGAACCCTACCTCGCAGCGTGATTTCCCCTGTCATGGATACATCCTTCCGTACGGGAATTTTTGTAAAAGCCGAAACCAATGCCGTTGCTATAGTTATTCCCGCTGACGGCCCGTCTTTGGGTACCGCTCCTTCGGGAACGTGAACATGAACATCTACATTTTTTGCAAAGCTTTCTTTGAGACCAAGATCCCTCCAGTGACTTCTAATATATGATAGCGCTGCTTGGGCAGATTCCTTCATGACATCCCCCAGCTTCCCAGTTAATTGCAGTTGGCCTTTCCCCGGCATCAATGCCACCTCCACAAAAGCGATATCTCCTCCCACTTGGGTCCAAACCATACCTGTTGCCATACCAACTTCATCTTTTTTCTCGGCCAATGATGACTGGAATTGCTGAGGTCCTAAGAACTTGTGGACATCATTCACCTCTACCTCTGTCGGCACGTCCTTCTTTGCTTCAGAGATCATCCGGGCCAACTTTCGACAGACCTTGGCGAAATTACGTTCCAACTCACGAACGCCTGCTTCACGCGTATATCGGCTGATGATTTCCTTGATCGCTCCGTCTGATATTTTTAATTTTCTACTAACCAGCCCATTGGCGGAAAGTTGCTTATTCCATAAAAATTCTTTGGCAATATGAAACTTTTCTTCCTCCGTGTAACCAGGAAATTCAATAATTTCCAAACGGTCGCGCAGCGCATCGGGAATGGTATCCAAGACATTTGCTGTAGTGACAAACATCACTTGCGAAAGATCGAAGGGAACCTCCAGATAATGATCGGAAAACGCATTATTTTGCTCGGGGTCTAGTGCCTCCAGTAACGCGGACGAAGGATCTCCCCGGAAATCGGCTCCGATTTTGTCTATTTCATCGAGCATAAAAACCGGGTTCTTTGTCCCCGCTTGCTTTATTCCTTGAATAATTCGGCCTGGCATCGCCCCGATGTAGGTTCTTCTGTGTCCACGTATCTCTGCTTCATCTCTGATGCCACCCAATGAAACTCGGACAAATTTCCTCCCTAAGGCTCTCGCAATAGAACGGCCGAGAGACGTTTTGCCTACTCCTGGAGGACCGACAAAACAAAGAATGGTCGGGAGAGAATCTTTTTGTTGAGAGTTTTTACTTTTGTTTTCAATTATTGGTTTCCCGTCACCCTTCTTAAGTTTCATCACCGCCAGAAATTCTAGGATTCTTTCTTTTGCTTTTTTAAGCCCATAATGGTCTTTATCTAATACTTTGGCCGCATGTGGAATTGAGACATTATTAGGCGAAACTACTGACCAAGGCATGCTTACCAACCAATCCAAAAAGGATTTAATATAACTTGCTTCGGGATTCTGAATTGACATCTGGGACAAGCGAATTAATTCCTTTTCTGCTTTCTTTTTTACGTCCGGAGGCATGCCGGCCGCTTTAATTTGAAGCTTGATTTGTCTTGTCTCGGCATCTTCTCCTTCTTCCGTCATCTCCCCCAGCTCTTTATCAATAATTCTTTTTCGTTCTCGGAGTATCTGCTCCCTCATTTGCTTCTCGAAATGGGCTTGTGTCTTGGCTGAAATTGATTTTTCCAACTCCATAATATTAACCTCATTACCCAGATGTTCAATTACTTTTTCCAGCCTTTCGATAACCGATAGCGTCTCTAAAAGTTCCTGTTTCTTAGAAGTTGGCAAGTCAAGATAATATGAAATTTGATCCGCGATTTCTGCCGGTGTGGCATGACCATTAATTAGTTTCATGAAAACTCCGAAGTCGACAGATTTACCACCTCCCACCGCACGTTTAATAAGTTCGGTAGCGCTTGATGCGAGAGCTTTGGTTTTATTATCGTCATCGGCAGCTTCTTTTATTTCGGTGACAGTTCCAGTTAAGAAGGGTTCTTTGCCTTCGATCTCCTCAAGCTTGACCCGCGTCGTTCCCATAATCAGGGCATGAATCTCGCCGTTTATTTGGACAACTTGTTCTATTTGCGCCAGCGTACCGACTTCATATAAATCATCTTTTGAGGGAGAAACAATTCTGGAGTCTTTCTGGGAGATAAAGACTGCTTGGCGATCACCTTGAAAGGCTGATATTACTCCTTGTTTGGTACTTGGACGGCCGAAGGTTAATATTGCTTCGGCGTGCGGGAAGACAACCCCTTCTCTGATTGCGATTATTGGTAACCCAGTTTTTTTAACATTTCCCGGGCGGGGAAGAAATATGGTCATCGTTGGCAGTCTAAAAGAATGAGTGCTAACTGTCAAGGGGCAATTTTGAGCGAATTAGCCGGAGAGCGCAAAAGCTGATACCAAAGCCCAAGAGCATACCCCCAAAAATGTCCGACAGCCAATGACCCCCGAGATAGATTTGAGCAGCTGCCATAAGTAGTCCTAAACTAAATAAACCTAAAAAAATTATTTTTCTATTTGGACGGTCGGGCAGTTTATTTGTTAAGTACCAGTAAATTACAATCATATAAGTCGAACGGGCCATATGCCCGGAGGGAAAAGCGAATTTTGTCCCCACACTGCTTGTAGGAAAAGAAATAGGTAAATTATAGCGATTAAGAAAAGAAGGCGGCTTTAACTGAACTAAAAAATGTTTAAAAGCTGTTTCTGTGCTAACCAGCACGCCAAAACCAATCAACAATGCGAGCCGATGAGGTCTAAGTACCCTTGCTCCCCAAAGCGTAAGGATTAACGTGATCAAAGTTAACTCGAAGGTGCCCAGAACTGATAAAGCTGATAAAGGAATATCCAATGACCTGGGCAAGATGGACTGAATTAAATTAGTTACAAAGAGGTCTAATTCCCTAAACTGACCAAAGCTTACTATTAAAGAAATAAGCAAATAGTTTAAAAAAATCAATATTGCCCACAGGCCAGAAGACTTTCGACTATTCGCCACAATTTTGTCGCTTAGATAAATTTCAGTACTTTAGCGCTTTGTTTTAGGGAGTTGAACCATGAAGAAAATTCGGTTGATCCTTTTTGTTGTTCCAGGGTCTTCTTTGCCGTCTCTTTGGCAGTATCAGATGGTACTCCTTTAAATTGCGAAGCATTTGAAGCAATATAGTCATTTATCTCTTTCTCGCTTACCGTTATTTTGGAAGCCAGAATTTTATCGATTGATAATTGTAATTTAATCTGTTTTTTAAATTCTTCTTTATCCAACCCTTGGGCTTGAAGTGCCTGATCTAAAGTCATCCCCTGGGGCACAGTAGCAGAAATCTGGTTAATCCTGTCATCTACTTCTTTATCAGTTACGCTGCCGCCTTGTTTGGCGACTTCCTGTTGAGCAATCTGCTGATTGATAAGATTATCTAAAGTCTGTGCTCCATATTGTTTGACCAGGATTTGATTTAATTGCCATCTGGTAACTGGTTGACCGTTGACCACCGCGACTACAAACCATTCTTTCTTCCAAAGACCAAAAGCAATTAAGAGTGCCAACACCGCCACAATTGCAAGCTTGGATTTTAATGAAAGTCCTTTTGGTGCTACTGGGGAAATAGTATCTAAAGCTCGGTCTGGTTCAAATGTTGCACTTTCTACCCTCTCTGTCTTTTTTGCTTTATTTACTGTTTTTGAGTTTTTACCCTTTTTTTGTGGCATTTTTATATCTTTTACTTTGTTGAGTTTTTTAATAATCTTGGTGGCGATTATAAAAACAAAAGCAGGTCGAAAACCCTGCGAATAAGATTATAAACGTTTCAAAGTTACTTTGTAAATAAGGCAATTTTTGCCTCGGTCGCCTTCTTTAGCTCATTTACTGAAAGGACAATTTCAAATCCCCAAGTTCCAGAGCTAACCGCCACTTCGTCCTTCTCCAGCACAATCTCTTCTATAATTATTGGTAATTGAGTCTTCAAACCGAACGGGGTAACTATACCCACCGGATAACCGGTAACCTCTAAAGTTCTTTCCGGGGAGCATAAAAAAACGCTTTTATCCCCTAAAATTTTCCCCAATTTCCCAAAGTGAATCTTCTTGTCTCCCGGCACTAAGACTAAGATTGGTGGATGTCGGTGGCCTTCAACTAAAAGCGATTTTACAATCTGCCCAAGACGGAGACCAATTTCTCTGGCTGCCTCTTCCGCCGTGTGGGCTGAATTTAGATGGGATACTAATTTATAAAGGATACCTTTCTTATCCAATTCCCTGGCTGACGGAGGTTTCCCTTCCATATATTAGGTATAGTACACCAAACTAAAAGGTTGGGTGCTGGGCCACCCAACCTGGCGAACTATGGCTTTTCAGCCACGAGTACAAGCCGGCGGCTCTCAAAGTCAAACTCGCCACCTTTCAGGTCGCCGAAGACACGCGGATTCACAAACCCGGCTCTTGCGACCGTGGTCGCGAGCTCGTGTGGCGTGTACACCTTAACGTCAAAGCTCCGCTCCCGCTCGGACAGGCCGGGCTCGAGAAACACCATCCGATTGTAGTTTCTACCCGTAAGGTAGTCAAAGTGCCGTTCCTCGAGTAGGCGCCGTTCGCCTTCGAGTTCTTGCCAACTGTTCGCCCGATACTCACGAGCGATCCAGTAGACAGACATCGTGTCCACCAATATTTTGGCACCCGGCTTCAGCGCAGCATAGAGCGAACGTAGCGCTGCCTCGTCGTCCTCCGGCTGCATAAAACCGATTCCGGAAGTAAAGAGATTCAGCGCCAAGTCCGCCTGAATCGTCGGCGGCGTGTAGCGGAAGTCTGCCTGGATCAACTCAAGGGAAACTCCGGCTGCGACCGCCAACTTGCCCGCCATCTCAACATGGAGTGGGGTGTAATCCAGCAACGTTACCCGAAAGCCGCGTTTGGCCAACGGGATCGCATGTCGACCCCACCCTCCGCACCAGTCGAGGATCTGCGCGTGAGGCTGTGGTTTAAGAAGTGAAAGTACCGCTTCTACCTCTTCCTCAGCTTGTTTGATCCGTGGAAGCAGTTGATACACATCGGCGTAAAAACCGCTGCCAAAAAACTCGTCGATCCATTTTGTGTCTGACATTATTGTCTCCTCTTTTTAATGTTCCGACCCGGCACACAAGATTCCCAGCTTGTGTATCGAGCCGGGGAAACCTCCAAAACGAGAGTTATAGGATTTAAGAATTAAGAGCGAGAAGAAACTAAAAAGCCTCCGTCTTGGAGGCTTGCCTGAATCGAACTGAAGATAATCTTACGAAGCGTCAACCCCCATGACCACGTTAAAGCAGCCGTAATTAACGGACTGCATGAAGGTAAGGCAAATACTATGTCTGTTTTTCATTGAAGTGATTATAGCAAAATTCCAAGCTACATATCAATCCTATAAGATCATTTACTCGTCGCAGGATGTGAACAAAAAGAGATCCAGATTCAACTTAGATAAGACTCAGGTTCTTAAGATCAAAACGGCAAATCAGCACTAAAAAGTTGTTCTTGAGCCTTTTCTTCCTTTACCTCTTTGATCTTTTCGCCGGTTTTTGGATCAAACCCCAGCTCAACAAGATAGTTACAATGTCGACAACTCTCTCCAAGATGGCAAGTAAAATCAGAAAGTAGCTTTGACTTTGGAATTTGAGTGATAACCTCTTTTACCTTTCTGATAACTTCTAAATTCCCTTCAATCGTTACTTCTGTTGTGTGGCGCTTTCCGTGTTCGAGCATAATATAGCTTGTTTTACCGACCGCCCGACCATACATCCTGCTAACTAAAACCGCATACA
>LCJH01000005.1:18712-21600 GCA_000999595.1 Microgenomates group bacterium GW2011_GWA2_44_7 | reverse complement strand
ATAGCCCTGACGACTAAACTTGGGAAGAATGTAAACCTTGTGATGAAAATCAGCCGGCATTAGTTAACCGACTGTCTCATATGTATCGCGACTTCTACATGATGGGCTATAAATAAAGAACATAATATGAACGGTTTCTCAGGCCATACGCGACTTACCCGCAAGCGGAACAAAGCTGTCGAAGTTCAGGCGGGAATTGCCAAAAGCCCATAAAGCGGCCATATTTTGCCAATTTTGCCTCTTGGTGCTAGGATACGAACATGTTCCGGAAGATAGAAGCGTCTGCTGAACAGTTGGCAAGAGCAATTAGCTTCCTTGACTTGGAATGGCAGGAAGCCAGTCCCGAACTACTATTGCGAGTCGCCGCGGCCGTTGGTTATTTGGCAGCTGAACCAGAACAAACAACCGTTCTTTATGAACAATTTAGATCGGCAGTTCATGAGTTTACCCGGAAACAGGGTCTCCCGATGTTTTCTGAAAAATCTTTTATTGGAACAAACACTTCTATCGCTGTTTTGGGTGAGGTTCACATCCCACTCCCTGAACCAGCCGAAAGAGCCAGCATAAATTTTCCACTGCTCCTTGCCAGTCTTTTAAAGATACCCCCAAGAGGTGGGGCAGAATGGCCTAAAGTATGTTTCGGTTCGGAGGACTCGGTAGCCGAAGACGGATTAAAATTAGTGGTTATTGACCACGTTTTAAAATTCCTTAGAGATAATCCCGATCAACGCACAGAGATAGGTTCAACTCTAATTATGGCTATCCTTGAAAATTTTCCTCAAACTCAAGACCAGATATCTGACAGCGTAAGACGCTGGCTTTTAGAACTGGACAAATTATTTTTCAAAAAGTCGCTTCATTAACAACCCTCGCCTCAATTTGAAACGATTTAATGCAAAATACTCCAGCTTCAACGGTTACTTTTATTTTCAAGAATGGTAGCCAAACTTCCTTTATAACCCTATAATACGGATCCATGATTGCAGAACGGGAAACCGATGCGGGTGCTATGACAAGCACTTCTGTTCGTTTGGTGGAAAGTATTAACCCTACCCAATCAATAACACTTGCTCAGTTAGCCACCCGCTTGGCCCAAACGGCTGGGAAAAACCGAGAGTGGGCTTATCGTTATCTAAACAGACTAAGAGGCATTCTATTTTCTAACAACTTAATAGAGGGTGGAGAAGGTGGTGCTACAGTAGCTTTCTTACATGACAGACTCCGTCAAGAGGTCGAATTGGCAGGCACTTTCGGTTGGACGAACATAAATTTCGGTCAAACATTGAGGCTTCTGACGGCAATTTCTGGTTGTCCAAGGGAAATTGTCAATAATTTAATTACAGAAGTTATTGCTGCACGCTACTCTCTGTTTATCGGTCGAGTCTTACAAGAACACCAAGGTGTAGATATACCACCTGTTATTCTCCAGGTAGTTCTTCCAATTTTAATTGAGGATGTGGCAACCCGTCTCAGAATTGCTCAAGGCATAAAAAAAGCTAGCGCAGGGATTGAGTCTGGTGGTCACCATCTTACCCCTTGTGAATACGCCGTCTTGTTCAGCGTCGCACAAGGAAAAAGTAACAGGGTGATCGCATGTGAATTAGGAATGGCTTATCGAACTGTAAGAAATCATTTAAGTAGTCTTTTTGCAAAATTCAGTAAAGACGATGATGAATTTTCAACGGTTAGAAATCGTATCGATTTGACGGTTATTGCCACTGGTGAAGGCATTGTGCCAAAGCCATCCCTTGATGACGATTTGACTGGCAAGTTATATTTAATTTATAGGCTGACGGAGCGAGAAAGGGTAATTTTTCGACGAGTGGGAGAAGGTTGTACTAATAAGGAAATTGCCAATGAATTTAGGATTAGCAGACAAACGGTCAAAAACCATGCCGCTTCGATAATGTCAAAACTGGACGCGGCTTCCCGCACCCAAGTGGCCACGCTTTATGACTTGGACCAAGCGAGAAAGGCTCCTGAAAAAGTTGCTCAAGATAAAAATGAGTTGATTCAAATCGAGGAAAGGCTAAGACAAATCTTTAACGAGATACCCGCTGAGGGACAAATTAGCCCAAGACGGCTTGCGCGATCTGTCGAGGTACTTCAAAAGGTCGTTGGGAGAGTCATCGCCTTGGGATTGAAAGAGGATACGGTGGAGAGTTTTACTATTCCCAGGTTTTTTCATTGGATGACTCGGTGGGAAGATATCAGATGCTTTTTAAATCAGCAAGGAGCGGATATACCCGCATTTGAAGACTGTATCCGCCGAATGGGAAAGATTGAGCAAGCCTTCTTTGAAACAGTTGCCGACAGAAAGCTGAGATTCCAAGAGGATACTCATTTTTCAAGTTTACCAATGCCCGCGAAATAGGCGAAGTTGTGGCAAATTATAGGCCTTTTTGGTAAGATACGGGCGCAATTATGTTGACGGGCGTAGAAGGAATCCCAAAAACCATAGAGGAAGGTCTTTGGGGAACTAATGGTCTGGCTGACTGGTTGATGATTAGACCTGATCAGGCGCTAGAAAGCTATGACAAAGAACGGGTACTGAAAACAGCTCCATCTTTGCAAAGTTTGACTGAAACTCTTTTTTATTTTTTTTCTAGAGAAGCTCGGCTCGACGGACTCCAACTTACAGTGTTACGCAATACTTCCCAACTTATGTTTTCCACAAATAATTTAATAATACCCACTTTTTATTCTGCGGCGGAGACAATGGGGGAAAGCGTAATAAGCTACTTACACGAATTGCCGGCGAGTTCAGGCGCAGTAACGGTATTGGATGAAGTCTTAAAATTAAAAGATCCGGGAGGTAAAGTAACCTGCATGCTTGCTTTTTATTGGGCTTGTGCAACTGTTGCGGCAAATGGACAAAAACTGGATTA
>LCJH01000005.1:0-18669 GCA_000999595.1 Microgenomates group bacterium GW2011_GWA2_44_7 | reverse complement strand
CTTTTCAATGACTTACCGATCTTTGTTGGAAATGGTTGCCGTTTTTGAAAACGATAGGGTAATGGCAAGAGAATTACAGGGAGTTATCCATTCGGGCCCGTTCGCCCTCGAATTAGAAATGATCCTACGCGACTCGTTGCCCTCGTCCCAATTGCTCACCTTGATTCGAGAACGATACAACTTTCAAGTAGTCACCGCTTCTATCAAAGAATCAGGAGATCGAATTCCTTACTATGTTGTCATTCCCAGAACAGAATCTGCAGTTAAAGCTCTCGGTCAACTTGCGGGAACTGATAAATTAATAGCTAAACCGGATCAATTCTCCTTAGGGCAGTGGGCGGGTGGTTGCGTTGGAGAAACAATATTAGCTGTTCCCATAGGGTCAGACAACTATCGGTGGATTCTGGGGGCTGATGGTGCCATAAAAGGAATGACGAATGAGCCGATTTCTTCCGTCGATACATTGGACAGAGCTATTTTGAAAGCCGCTGCACAACGAGGTAGGTTACTACTGAGTTAGACTAAATAATCTAAAAAGTAGACAAATATAGCCACTTTTGTTAGGATACCCCAGGCTGCCTGAAAAGCCTATGTCTGATAAGATATTGCCAGTACTGATTGCCGGAGAAAGAGAACTATTTACAGCCGCCGGGGAAACTGGTCGGTTACAAGATAGAAGCCCCGAGGCTGCAAAGCTGATAAATGAATTTGAAAACTGGATTTTGCTTCTTAACTTCCATCTTAAAGCTCTACGGTCCAATGAGCCTGTTGATCAAAAGGACAGACTGTTAAACAATATCGCGGCATTAAGAGAAGCTTGGCTCATAGGAAAAGAATTTCCTCAGCTGGAGGCAATGCCAGAATCAAATTTTAGAGCCCAAGTCAATCTTCAGGTGGCTAATTTGAAAGAACTTCTTGCAAGAGGAATACTTACCATAAATTCACAAGGATGGTCTTTTGGCCAGCGCGGTTTAACCGATGATCAACTCGAAGCGGCTCTTTTATTGTGGTCAATTTCAAAGACAGTGGCTGATCAGCTAAAAATAAAAGCGACAACTCGGATCGGGTCATCGCTGATCGAGACGATCATCATCTCCAACTCTCCCTTGGCAAAGCTTTTTACTCCGTGGGTAAAAAAATCAGGAATATTTAGCCCCGTCCTGCAATCGGTCGTTGATGGTGTAGTTCCTCTGGAGGAAGGTAAAATATATCGCCAAACACCTAATTTTAGATTAGTCGCTCAAGAACCACTCGAAAATGACGGTCAGGGCAACAAGGGCCTTTGCCTTGTTTCACGAACCGAAGCAGGGAATCTTGCTATCGTCCGTAATGCTCAGTCATATCTGGGGGATTTAGGTTCAAGCTACGATGAAAGAGGAGGCCAAACATACATTGATTTTCCTCCGACCCCAGAAATTTACTTATGGCTAGTTGGAGATGGCCAGTGGCGGGGGACAACCGCACCAATTCGCTGTCTGGATACTACTGCAAAGGAAATAGGCAGCCTTCGGAGTTAAAAACTATAAAGGGCTGACCTAACCAAACCACGTCAAAAAAAGGAGACTCCATTACTGCCATAGAAGGATATAGTCATTTTATAATATGACAATAGAACAAATAATTGCGGCTGCTACTGCAAAAGAGAGACTTTTTCTAAAAGAAACATTCGGTTACCGGGATCGCCCCGACGAAACAGAACGGAGAAACACGGCATTCGTTGATGCCGTTGACGGATGGTTAGACACTTTTAAAATACTTCAGGGAGACCCTCCTGGGGGAACAGGGGATTTAAAAGGGACACTTTTGAGAAATAGTCATTTATTGCGTGTCCAACTTGAGGGTCAACCTCTTCCAACTTTCTCTGAACTTTCAGCAGAGGCTTTTTGGCACGGTCAGGGAATAGTCTTTGTCCTTTTAAAAAAGTTGGCGGAGGTAGGCCAATTGCAGGCGACTTCATGTGGCTGGAATTATCTTAACCACTCTATTACTACAGCGGAACTTGAGGCGTTTCTGTTACTTGGGACATACTCCGAAGCGGCGGCCTTTATACTGGCTCAAAGACCAGGGAACGGATCACGCGGACCTGAGTCTGATGAAATCATGCGAGCGATAGAGGAGATGGCCATGGTTAACTGGCAATTATCTTCTGATGCCCTAAGGGGCTGGGTTCTTAATTCAAGTGGCCATAGCACCCTATTAGTTAGAGCCCTTCAAGGGCAAGCAACCTGGGTATGCAGAGACGTCGTTCGTAATACCAAGCACTTTTTGGTAACCGATGGTTTGGTGTGGGCAGACGGACTTAAACCAACTCGGAGGGGATTTCACATACTTCCTCGGGACGACTATGCGCAGGCGATCTTAGAAGATGCTGTGGTTAGACATGAAGTTTTCGCAAGTCGCTACCATGTCGGTTTACCACCAAGCTTGAATCCATTTGCCGAAACTTCCGGGAGACCATTTCTGGGCCTAGCAACTGATAACTCTTTTGTATTTTTGGCACTTGTTGCCGATGGTATTTGTGACGGATTTAATGCGCCGATAAGAACTCTAAATCAAATGGTTGAACAAGCGGAAAGAAGGTGAACCGTCAAGGGTTTTGAGGTTGTGTTCGTTTGCTCCTTAAGTACGACTTCGGGTTTTTGAGCAATATCCCAAAGAATGTCAAAAATCTGCTTCTGCATTGTCGCAACTGCTTGATTATGAATTTCCACCCCAAAAACTTCACCCTCGTGCCAGTTGTAGATACTGACGATATCGTCATAAATGATTAAGTTGTGAGTAACATTTAATTTTCCTTTTGGTAAATACCTAAAGTCATAGTTTTTAAAAAGGGGAGAGTGCTGAACATACTCAAGGGTTTCGCTACTTAGGTACTTATCATCATCCGCCAAGATCTCCCGCGCCTTGATATTACGTATCATCCGCTCTTCTCGATATTTCTGAGCAAGTTTCTTACCAATAATATCCTCAAATGCCAGAAGGGTATAACCGACGATTTCTCCCTTGGCCATAAGTTCATTCCAGATTTGTTGTTCAATTCCTCTTCGGCCTTTATAAAAAAGCACTTCAGTACTAGGCTGTTGCCCAGAAGTTTGGTGAGTTAAGAGTGATTTAACTTCAGGAAAAAGGTTTTCGAGCGCCTTTGTCTTTTCCTTTTGCTGACTTATTAGAAATTCCAACCGACTCGGGTCAGCTATCCTGGTAAGCCTTTTCTTTTCTTGAACTACCTCCTCGACCAGTCCAAGTTTCTTTAGATTTTCTAGTATCCGATAAACGTTCGTCCGGGGGAGAGTTGTAGTTCTAGCGAGTTTGAGAGTTGAGCTAATACCATGATTGACCAACGCTCGATATACCGCCGATTCTTCGGGGGACAAACCGAGATTTATCAAAAACCCTTCGACCCGAGAACTAGAACCTAAGCTTGGCTCTTCTCTTTTATCTCTTAGCTTTAATCTTTGATTTTTGATAATGTCCACCATCTGGACAACAATTTTATACTTTGCCAATAAATTTGTAAAATGGATCTAAATATCGCATTGATATAAGCCTTGCCTAGTTGGCAATATCTGTCTAGTATCAGGACGGAATATCTAAGCTTTATTAGTGCTAGTATTAAATAATGAAGGATTCATACAAGGATATATTCGGTAACAAGACTAAGGTAATGGTTGTTATGGCTCATCCGGACGATGCCGAGATCGTCTGTGGTGGGACTGTGGCGAGGTTAATTGCCGAAGGCAAAAAAGTGCGGCTGGTTGTAACCACCGACGGAGCCAAGGGCATTGGCGATAAAGAGATTGATTTAGTTGAGTTTAAAAAGAGACGATTTGAGGATCAAGTCAGCGGTGGTGTTGCCTTGGGACTATTTAAAGATGAAATATTTAACTTAGGGTTGCCAGACGGGGAAGTGGAAAATACGGTTGAAAACATCGGTATGATTGCTTATCACATTCGAGAATTTAAACCGGAGATAATTATCACCCACAATCCACAGGACGTTTTAATTAAAGTCTATGGGCAGAATGAAGGGTGGGTAAATCACCGGGACCATTTAATAACCGGAATGATTACCTGTTTTGCTGCCTATCCCTATGCTCGAGATCATGCTTTCTTTCCAGAACAAGTAAAGCAGGGACTAAAAGGCCATACGGTAAAAGAGCTACTTTTTGCTGATAGTTACCAGAAGGAGGAAAAGATTTTCTTTGATATTGGCGGCTTTTTGAAGCAGAAAAAAGAGGGAATTAGCAAACATTTCTTACCGGAAGCCGCAGACGAATACATCGAGGAGAACAAAACCGAAAGCGGTTACTTTGAAGTTCTCGGGTTTTATAAGATTTACTAACGAAGCCAATCTCGGTGTGTAAGGCCTGTCGGCAGGCGGACTAAATATGAGCGAGATAACCATAAGAAAAGCGACAATTAAAGACGCCGAGAAATTAAGAGAATTAAGGCTGCGACTACTAAAACACTACCCCGATGTTTACGGAACTTCGTACCAGGCGCAAGTTAAACACGGGCTGGAAGAAACGGTCAAAGAGATTGAAAACTACAGTCGATTTGGATCAGCAATTTTTGTTGCCGCGGACAAGGATAAACTGGTGGGTATGTGTCGAATTGAGCCAACTGAGGATACTGAAGTTGCATATGCCGGTCGGATGGGCGTGCTCCCTGAATATTTAGGAAAAGGTGTAGGTAAGCTTCTTTTTGACCATCGACTAACTTGGGCAAGAGAATATGGATATAAAAAGTTGACGGCAATTGTTCGCAAGAAGAATACGAGAGCGGTAGCATTTTTAGCTAAACAAGGACTCAAGATTATTAGTGAGGGAAATTATCGAGGCGTACCCGAGTGGAATTTGGAAATGAAGATTGAAAGATAAATATGCCTGAAGCGCTCGATTTACAATTAAACGATCAAGACGTAGAAAACCTTTCCAGGCAGGCGATGGCTTGCCAAACAGCGATGCTCGATTTTTTTCACCAAGGTTTTGATTTTCGGGTTGCTAGACTTCCTCGCATGTGGGATCAGGCCAGATTGATGACCGAGGTACATCTTAACTTACTGCCTGAAGCCTCCACCTTAAATCCAATGCTTTCCGAAGCTCTTGGAAAAATATTGTCAACCGGTTGGATGACAATGAAAGAGGGAAAGCGTGATAAACCAAAATACTTTCCCCAGCCATGGGTCGGGACATATTCTGAAATTATTCTCAACACTGATGGTCTCATTCTTGCTCATATGCAAAATCTTGACGCGGCCATAAGATCAAATTTTCCCGATCTTACTGGGCCTGTTCTGGTAAAGGCAATCGAAGGATTGCATGTGCTCTTGGCGGTTCAAGAAGGAAGATTGCCACCCGTTGAGTCAATTAACGATTTACCTGCCAAGAAACATCTTGAAGCAGTTTTAGATCGTAGAATATTCGCCTGCTCGATAAATCGACTTATCATTCTGCCGAAAGCAATGGTTGGCAAGTTTCCTCAAGCAGCTGGAGGAATTTTTATCACTTCAAACGGCGCCAGATTCCACCCAGATTATGTTCGTCACACTCGTGATGTTGGTGCCGATATGCCGGTTGATACTTGGGAAAAAGGCGGAGCCGCAGATATGATAATGGCTGAGTACCTTAGTCTAGTTTTGGCCAACCCTGATGTAAAAGTTCCTCCAATAATTCAAGATCCTGATGCGGGAATTTATCTTCGCGGCACAAATTAATCCGGAGTTATTTGAGTAATTAGAAACTAAATAGTTACATACCGGGTTGGATTCAACAAGTCGATACGTTACTTGCAATTGTCTTCGTCCGAACCGCTATCACCTCCCCAAAAACTCGATTCGCTTGTTGCTAGAGATAAGAAGAGGGAGACCACTTTAAGTAATCACGGTTTGATTAAGACGAGTAATCTTTATTTGCTAATTTTTATCAGTTAGTCATTTTGGAATATACTAAAGTCTGTCATGACCCTGCTTGCTGAATTATTGATCACCGTTTTCTGGATTCTAGTAAATTCTGTTGTGCATTTTCGTCGAGAGAAAAAGGGTGACCTTGTTTCCTATGTGGTCATGGGTATTGAATCATTTGGACTAATACAGTTTAGCCTTTGGGCATTAAGCCTCTCGGTAAAAACCCTGAATTTTATGCTTCAGGGAGCAGTTGTTATTCCTGAGTATCTCCTGGTCCTGGTTCCTATTGTTATCGATGGCATAACCATTTCTTTGATTCAAAGGAAGACTGAGGGTCTTGAGAATGCTCGAAGATTTTTACATGCATTGGTTTTCTTTATTCTTTTATTGTCAGTTGTTGCCATACCGGCGGTTTTGTTTTGGATATTAGTGGTCATCGGGAATATCTTTGGTTGGAAGATTTTAGGATATTACTAATTATCCATCGCGGGAGGCCCGTGCAGGGGGAAGGCATTGACGGAGGATCTTCACAGATATTGGAATAGTTAAAGTGCTACAATACGGACGATTATGAGAAGTTCGCCCGAAATGCTGGCGCCCGATATTGTACAAAATAGTACAAATGCCGCGGAAGCTCTGCGGATGCTAAGATATGGCACCGCTGAGTACCAAATTGCCTACCTCTCCGAAGCCACCCAAAGAGCCTGGTCGGCATTGGCCGAGGGTGAGCCCTTCCCTGGGCTACAGACACAAGATATCTGGACGGCTCAGAGACTTAGGGCTTGTGGCCTCGGTGGTGTTGCGTCTATTGAAGAAACTGTCAGGGTCGGAATTGATGACGTCGTTTTTGACGGAGTTAAGGAAAGAGAGGCAATTGGTTATCCTTTTGGTCTTGCTACGGCTAGCGTGTTGGCGATGACGCTGGGACTGGTTGAGTGTCCATGGATGTTAAGCGGCCAGCAACTGGAAAGGAATCATGGTTGGGGAGAGATCACCGGTCAGACTTTTGCCATTCTTGCTCGCTCTGCTATCGAACAAACCGTAACGGCTCCAGATTCTTACAAGCTTCGGCAGTATTACACAGAAGCCATGATGTCGGGGATGTCTCAGGCTATGGAATTGTCGAGATTCGCCGATGCCGCTCACTGGTTTAGAAACGCCGCCGATGTGCACCTGGATCAAGATCGCTACGATTTTCGGTTATCAATTGATTTAGCCAACAGTCTTCTTTACGCGATTAAGTCGGTGGAAATAGCCCTAGCGGTTTTGCGAAACTTAGGGCGGGGAGAGACGGTTGGTATCAGAGGCATAGACATGGCTAATAATCTTAGTCGCCTCCCCGGATACCCTCATATCTGTGCCAGTAAGCGATTAGGGGATCTCCCTGAATTGGCGACAATTTTGACGAAGGTTAACTTAAAAGACATGGACGCCGTTGCAACTGGGTGGTGTGGAGACCTGTTCTTGGGCGGTAGCAGTAGTTTTCAACGGTCTACGGGCAGTTTTTATCATAACTCCGCCCGCCTAATGGCTTCTATTTATGCTGAAAAGCAGGGCATAGACGGGGTCAACAGTGACGACTTATTTGATGTAATGAGGGCGATCTTCTCTCTCAGGGAAAGTTTTATCACTGACGCTATCTTCACCGCCAGCAACCCGTCCTAGAATTTCAGCTTTGTCAGAAGATTAGGTAAATCTGAAGCTAGGCACTAGCCAGGAAAACGAGAGCCTCTTTAAAGCGTTCCTTTTCGTGGTTATGCTTGACAAGTTTGATCGCCTCCTCGGCGGTCACCCATTTGTATTGAGTGATGTTAAACTCGGATTTATCTGGGTTGGTGTGAACATTGGCTTTTTGAGTAAATGCCTGGGCGAGATAGTAGTGGACGGCAGTTGTAACCTTTTGATTTCCGGCGTCGTAGTAATAAGTATAAATAGAGGGGGATAATTCCCTTACGATCTTTACTCGAAGACCGGTTTCTTCAAATGTCTCTCGAAGAGCTGTCTTTCTTAGTTTCTCTCCTGTTTCGGCAGTCCCTTTTGGGAATGTCCAATCATTATGCGGGTGACTGCGGCGCAAAAGGAGGAAAAGAATTTCATTGGACTTTGGGCCTTTGTGGAAGACATAACACCCGGCGCTCGTTTGGAAAAAAGGTTGAGCTAAATATCTTCGAAGTTTTGTAAACACGGAAACATCGTAAAAGGGAAGCCTGAATGGGTCTAAGATAGGGTTGCTATATTTGGTCATCTTATTTTCAAGAATATCTTTCACGAGTTTATTATATGATAATTTTAGATAAGTGCTATAATAAGGCCGGATATGTCTTATATCGAACGGAACAAATTTGGGTTGATGGAGAATAGGGCGGGTTTGGACAGGAGTTTAAGGTATGTTCTTTTTGGTGATGCCGATGCTCAAGTTGCAGTATTGACTGGTACTGTTGATCAAGCAAGGGCGGCTCTTGCGAACAGAGACCCGTTTCCCGGATTGTCCACTCAGCCAATTTGGGCGGCTCAGCGAGTAGGGACTGACGGCTTTGGTGAAGCTCCTTCCTTAGATGCAGGTATAAATGTGCCGACTGATGATATCGTTTTTGAACCGGTGGATGTTAAACCTAAGGTTAGTTACCCAATTAACGTTGCGACGATGGCGGTTGTCGCTGTCAACCATGGCTTAGTTGAGCGTCCATGGAATCTGGGTGGTCAACAAAGTCAGGACAAGGAGAGCCTACCTGAGATTATCGGTAAAACTATGGCTCTTCTATACACCCAGGCGATAAGGGCTTCCGTGAAGACTCCATCGGAATATTTTTCTTCGTCTGCTGCGGCCGACGTGATTGCCTCGGGCCTTATCCAAGCACTTGAAATAACGGCGATGACCCATGATCAAAGAAGAGAACCCGAAACAGCAGGGAATTTTCGAGACACCGCTCGCTACTTACGGGTGACTCGAGGAGTCGAGCTGGACAGTGATGGTGGCTCCTTGCGCACGTCTATTGACTTGGCTCGCAGTCTACTTTGGGCTATAAATTCTGTTGAAATTTCCCTGGCCGTCATGCGTCAACTGGGTTGCGGTGAGGAAGTTTCGGTAAACCAATACCCACTTATTAGGGGTCTTCAATTTAATTTTGGGGAGCAATGGCAGCGAGTTACCCAAAGTGGCGCCCTGACCACCCTTCCGCCGCTGAGTGAAGTTTTAGCTGGAATCAAATCTGGTAAAGATTTAAAACCTTTAGGTGATATTTACTGGAGTGATGCGTTCATGGGAGTAAAAGGGATATTTGATCGGTCATTATCTGGTTTGGGCTATAATGCTACCAGATTACTTGCCGCGATATATGCTCAGCGGATTCAATCTGAGTGTGTGACCCAGAGAGATATATTTGATATTTTGCGAACAGTCAGTGCCGTTCGGGAGGTATTCGTAGAGGATTTAATATGCGATGGCAAACAACTATAGGTGTTGTATACTCACAAATTTTGTCGAAAATTTTTGAGTATAACGAATATAATCTGAAGTATATCTTTTGAACGATAAGTAGTAATATCGGCCATAATTACCAAAGTCAGACTCTGTTTTTGATATCATGGCACTAAAGGATTTAATTGAAAGGCAATATCAATCCTCACCGCGAGGCGGGGGATGGGGTGTTTCAATCGATGTTTCTCCTTCACGCTTAGAAGCACTGGACCAAGAGTGGACCCAAGCAGACCTGGATGCGTTCTTGGGACAGATGGCAGCAATTGTTGCTGCCATGTTTACCGTTGATCCTTTGATAAGGGAAGACGGGCGGTTACCATTTGAGGTTTCAGATATCCGCCTTCATGCGATCCCTGTTCGTGGAGGGGCAGATCTTTTTATAGGAGTTGGTTTTTTAAGTTATCTTCTTAGTCGATACTCTGCCGATGGACATCCTGACGTAAAGACAGAACCGCTTCTTGAATTTTTGTCCGCGACACCAAACTTGCCTCCTTCGGTACAAGAAATTTCAGTTATTGTTGGTCCATATCTCCAATCGGCCGATCCAAAGCCAGAAATTGGTTCTAGGTCCTGGCGTGTAACGAGGGGCGATAATCCTCTGGTTCAGGAAGTTTAAAGGGATAGTTGAAACTCTTCTCGTTTTTGGGCTGTGGTAAAATTCCCCAATGTTGGTTCTTGTATTTACTGATAAGCCGGAGACAGCGGACTTTACACGACAACTTATTGACAAGCATAGAAATAATAGTGAATTAGATATTCGCAAGGTGGCGTCTGTTTCTCTGGCGCTGGCTATTCTGAGACAGGTGGGAAGACAAGAGAGAGAAATTCGAGCTCTTTTTGATTTGACTAGTATAGAAGAGGCTTTTCAAATGGTTAAAAACCTCTTTGATGCAAAAAATGAGCGAAAGCTATCGGCAGAAATCTTGTCCAAAGTCAAAATGGCCATTGCCATAAATCCTGAACAAGAAGAAGAGTTTTTCTCGCGTAGGCGTGAATTGAATGAGTGGAGTAGCTTAGTCTGGACTACTTTAAAGCTTGTGGAAAGTAGCATTTGGTTTGGCGGAAGGGGGAGAGTCAATAATTTGGAGAGTGATCAAAGGGGACAAGAAAGAGGTCGGAGGTGAGAACACGGCACGTCCTTAAATTCCACCTTTAAGAGTTAATGGTTGACGGAATTTTAATGTCCTTAGCGCTATCTCAGCCTTGAGAAACTCATAGGCTTCGGGGATATATGAAAGTGTACCCAAAATATGGTTATCTCTTTGGTATTTAAGAATATGCCCTACACCCAAAGACACAATAATCTTAACTTTTAATTTTGAGTGGGCGCAATTGGTAATTTGCTCCATCCCGTTACCAGAAGTTGCCATCATGTTTAGATAGGGGAGGATGTTTTTCCGATACATAATTCTTTGGCCTGAAACTAATGCCATAAGGTGGTTCCACCATCCGGTTGCCGTCTCCGTGGCGGCAATTACCATGTCATAACCGCCTTTCTCAAATGTATCGATTATCTCGTTTATATGTTTCGGAGACAGCGTAGCCAGGTCTGCATCACAAAAAAGTAAGATATCACCCTTGGCCATTTGAATTCCGTTAAATACTGCCCCACCTTTTCCGAGATTATTAGGATTGTAAATCTTTCTAATTTTTGGGTCCCGAAAGGCAGTAATCGCGGCGGCGGTATTATCAGACGAACCGTCGTCGATAACGATCACCTCAGCGATCCTTCTTACTGATGTTAGAGTTTTTAAAACGTGCTTAATCGTCTTTTGGTTATTATAAGTAGGTACAATACAAGAAATCACCCTATTATTGTATCTGAGGTCGAACAAAAAAAGCTAGGGTCTATCGGCAATTACTGGAGTTATTTTACAATGGAGCATCCTTTAGATACCGAAATTATGGCTTTTGGTTGCTTTACGTCTGCCTTTGTTTCCATTACCTCTGTAATTTGAGTGCACGCCGTTGCGGCCGATCGGAGTGAGGTTACTTGGTCGAGCGGTTGATGATCGGCGCCTTGGATTTCTTCGCTGGAAATCGTTTCTGTTTGTCCGGAACTCGATTGAAGAACTATTCCCCTTGAGCCTGTGTATTTAATAATAAGGAAATCGGCTGCCGCCGTTATCACTACTGGTGTCCCCCCGGCAATTAGCAATTTTTCCTGATCCATTTCGGTTGAACTGGTCGGTCCTGGGCGATCGGGAGTAGGGACTGAAGCGGGAGGTCTAAGTGTAGCTGGTCGGGGGCTGTTTGGCCGCGTATTGGCTTGAGCACATCCGGTTGCCCACGTTGCAAGTAGAACCAACATTAAGGTGAATGATCCACGCCTTTCCACACCGCGATTATACTCTTGAAGAATGCTAGCTTTTTAAGCCCGTAACTTTACCTCGCAATTCATACAGCATTCGAGCTGCTTTTGAATGAGTTAATTCTTGCGCGATCACTAATGAATATTGTGGACCCTTACCATCTGGATCATGACAAGTTCCAGATACAAATGGTTCACACCGTTTGTCGCCGGGTTCGCAATAAACTAAATGCGAAAAACGCAAGTGACCAACGGAGGTAGCTTGATACACTAAATGCATTCGCGAGCAACCGTATTTGATTTCCGGAGAGGCCAAAAGAAAGTATACAACTATTGGTCTTATTTCTCTTTATTCCAAATTTAGCCGTTTTGAGTGAACTTAAGGAGACTAACGATTCTAGGAGGTAACTTTGTCAAGACATTGCCTTTTTGGGTGAAGAAACTTTTTGAAATCCCTGCAAAGAGAGAGACTGGGGACCTCTCGTTTTAAGAATATTTTTAATCGCTGATAAATTCTTTTCCGGATGAGGCCAATCAACTTCCGGTCGCTTAACTCCCGTTTTCCAGAGAATATCAAATACTTGTTTTTGGAACATCGCGATTTTTTCATTAACGATTTCTGCCCCAAAGACCTCTTTGCCTTGCCAGTAATAGTACGCGACAGTGTTGTTATAGATGTCGATATTTAGGTTAATGGTGAGAATCTTTGAAGGGATGTAATGCGACTCCCAATTGTGCCAATCACCCGGAGGAAGTTTATGCCCCGTGCGAAACCATTCGATAATAAATTCTACATATTCATCTGAATATAAATCGTGTACGGGGATGTTCTTTTTGCCTAGTTCGTCTCCCAGTTTGACGGTAAAGGCATCACCCAAAAGATCATTCCAATAACGAAACGAATAGGTTCGATACATACCCTGGGCCTGGAGGATGTTCCACGATAACTGTCGAATACCTTCAACTCCGCGATAGTAGATAACCTTTTGTCCGGGAAAAGTTCCAGTGAGCGATTTAATCGTTTCTGAAAAAGCGGGGAGGGAATAAGTAAGAAAATTATTTTGAATTTCGCGCTCTTTAACCAAAAGTTCGATCTTATTAATATCTACCGCTCGGATAACACGTCGTTTATATTCTTGCATCTGTTCAACTAGACCCTTTCGCTCAAGCTCTTCAACAATCCGATAAAGCTTTGTTCGCTCTACGCCGGTGGTACGTGACGCAGCCAGAAGTGACATTGGTCCGTTTTTCACCAGTGCCAAATACAGCTTTGTCGCTATTTGGTCAAATCCCAAGGCGGAAAGATACTGCGAAACAAACCTAAGTTGTTCAGACGATTTGGGCATCTGTGTATATTTTGCACAACAGTTTTACATATGTCAAGGCCGATAGTATGCTGTAGCCAGAAATATGACTGAAAAGCAAAGGACCGATAATATCCTGAAGAACAACCTATATCTAACCATGGCTACAGCGACGAAAAGTGGCCATCCCTGGATTTCTCCTCTTTTTTATGTGCACGATCAACACAATCGGTTATATTGGTATTCACGTAAAACAGCCAGACATTCTAAACTCCTTATGTGTAATCACAAAGTTGCGGTAACTATTTTTGACTCACACGCCGTAGGGGATGCGGTTGACGGTTTATATATCCAAGGACGGGCTCGAGAGGTTAGTCCTAAAGAGCTAAAAAATGTCCTGCCTCTCTACACCAAAAAGCTCTATGCCAAGATTCTGGATAAAACGAAACATAACCCGAGTGACTTTATGAAAGAATCACCGCTTAGAATGTATGTGGCTATCCCCGAGAAGTTATGGTTAGTTGGTCCTGCCGGGTCATATAAAGGTAAATATCTAGATACGAGAATTGCGATGAAGAGCGAAGGATTGCTACCGGACCTTGGCCAGAGAAAGATAGATGGCAGACTACGGCTTGAGCGTGGCTTTTTCTAAGGATCTGTGCTATATTACCAGCCAAATGAGTGCTGATCGCCAACTTAGAGGGATGACCCCCGAGGATTTACAGCGGTTCGCGGTGGTTCTAGATGTAGCCGCCCCAGTAATGAGCGCTTTAGAAAAGAGACAAAAAATTTTACAAGACTTCGCTGATTGGGGGATCCGAGGATTGACGGGTCCGTTTATAGATCGAGGCCTCTGGTCAGATACATTGTCTAGAATTGCGAAAAATGGTCATGGAAGTCTCTCGAATAGAGAAAGGCTTGTTGAGTTACTAACAAGTGCCGACATGGTTGGTCAGTTTATCCTACATTTGAGAACGAGAACCTTGGATCTTTATTCAGCTAAGGAACCGGGCAGAAAATGCGGTGAACTACAAGAAAAGTTAGTAACGTTTCAATGGGCAGCGACAGAAGCTGCCGAGGCGTTTGTATTGGAGGTAGCCGAGGGGTACGTTGCTAAGCTTACCGCTCCGAAGCGTACATGGTCTCGTAAACAGCCCGGATTTCTATTGGGGGCTTTGTTTTTTACGGTTACTAAAGCCAAGACTTGGGGTGAACTGGGGACCGCGGTTTTAAGTTCCGGACTAGTTGAGCGACTAGATCGTCTAGAAAACAAATCTGCCGCTAGTCCGGAGATAGAAGTAGTCCGTCGGTATAAAATTGCTTTAGGCCTTATTACCAACCTTCAGCTGACTGAATTCGCAAATGATTTCAGAGGAATAAGTTAAGAGGGGAAGGTCATGCTGGGTGGGTTGACCCGCCTGCCGGCGAGGTAGGCTAGACAGAAGATATAATAGACGGTAAATGGCCTTTTCCATTTCTGTTCCCAAAAAGCAACTTCAAAACTACCTTATCAACCGTTCCTTCTTAGTTCAAAAAGCCGAGTCGGTTCACGAGGTCTTGGAGAAATTGAAGTGTATTCAGGTCGACCCGATAAACGTTGTTGTTCGCAGTCACGAGCTAGCGCTTTGGAATCGGGTTAAGGACTTTCGACTGCAAGACCTATCGACGCATCTATATAAAAATAGGTCACTCTTTGAATATTGGCTCCAGCTATTTTCCATTATCCCAACGATTTACTATCCCTATCTGTATCATCGGATGAAGACCGGTGGCAGATGGCAAAAAGAATTTAGTAAGAAATATGCCAAAGAGATAACCAAAACCCTGATGTTCATCGAGGGTCACGGCGTTACAGGCTCAAAAGAGCTTCTCCATATCCCCACCAGCGGCAGCTTACTTTCCTGGTCAGATAGTAGCCGGACCGCTGTTTTGGAATATCTTTGGGACCGGGGGAAAATTATGATTCACCACCGAGAGAAGAACCAAAAATTTTATGATTTGACCCAACGCGTTTTGTCCGAGGAGATTATTAAACAGTCTGTTTCCAAAGAGAGGTCACTGGAGTTTTTCTTAGAATCAGCTTTTGATTATACCGGCATTTTAAGGCGCTCCTTTGCTACCCACGTTACCCATCGACTTGGCTATGTTGACACCTTTGCCGTCGGTGATCTTTGGAGCCGGTGGATCTCTACAGGCAAGATAATCGAACTAACGGTTCCCGAGGTCAAGACAAAATATTACCTCCTCAGACGGCAGCTGGAAGAACTAAAAAGGTCAGGTAAAGCTGCTCAACACGAAGGACTAAATATTCTGTCGCCTTTGGACCCGCTGATTATCGATAGGCAGATCCTAAAGGATTTTTTTGATTTTAACTATACGTGGGAGGCATATATGCCTCCCGCCAAGCGCAAGTTTGGGTACTACGGAATGCCGATTCTCGATCACGGAAAGTTTGTTGGTCAGGTCGACGCCCGGAAAAACAAAAAGGGGAGGGTGGAAGTTGTAAAAATGGAAATTGACAATAAAGATCGAGAGGCTAAAAGGCGGACCTTGGGGGTTCTTGGGGATATTGAAGAATTTGTTGCGGGAGAGAAATCATATAGGGAACAGGAAGACTCTTTCTAGGGGGAGGTCTTTTTCAAGTTTTCACCCAAGCCTACTTCGACCTGAGTTAATAGATCTTTCTAAGGATCGACCGTGGGCACGCATTTTCTTGCTTACTTGATCAAGTTCTTTGTGAACTTTTCCCGAAGGCAAACAAGCCATAGCGTTGGCAAACTCGCTTAAGGTTTCAAGGGCTGTTAACTTTTCTGATTCACCTAGAGTCTCCAACCAAGGCAAATCCGCAAAGATACCCACCATTGTCCCGTAAAAAATAAATATGTCACCACTTATTGTTGCTCGATCAATATCGACCGGCTGATATTGAGGATTTAACTCGCTTGCTCTGTTGGCCAGAGGCTGGACGACTTCCGTTTGAAATTTATTTATTGCCGATGCCGTAGTAATATTCTCCATCGAAAGTGCATCAGCCATCATTACAATGTAGCGCAAAGTGTGAAATAGAAGACTGGTAAAAGTTGCCATGTCTTTTACTTCCTTATTTTGGTACTCTTTGCGTCTAGTTAGGGCAACCTGAATCTGAGTGAGGACACTTCGAGGCTGATCTTTGGGTGAAATATACACAAGATAGCCATCATCAAGCACGTGAGAATGCACCGTTTCTACAGATTTTGCCATCACGGAGGATTTTAGCACATTACAGGGATATATTCGTATTGAAGCTTACAGACAAAAGAAGATTAATCCAACACCGAGGGCAGATTCCTTGTCAAAATTCGAAACTATTTTGAGGGTTCCATGAACTGAAGGCAGTTGCCCTCCGGGTCTAAAATAGTTGCCACCAGGCGAGTCTCACCGGGAACGACTTTTCCCATAGACACTGGGCTTTGAATAACCCTGACTCCCTCGACGGCTTTTAGTTTCTTAAATAAGTTCTCCACCTCGGTGGTATAGATATTAAGGATATGTCTATACGGATCCTGATTCTTAGCTTTGACTTTACTATGGTAGGCGATCCATATCTCGTAACCGGGTGACACCTCCACCATGTAACCGCGGTCCTTGGGCCAATTTAATTGGCTAATAATCTTAAAACCCAAGGTTTCGCTGTAGAACTTAACTAATCTTTCCGGATGAGAAGTGAAGAGAAAAAACTTATATTTAGTAAATATCACAGTTAAATTATAACAAAGATGATAAAATACGCTCCAATGAAATTTATAATTTTCGGCAATAACTAACGGACTGTTCCCACGGTCGCACAAACGCTAACGGCACTGGAATTAGTAGAGGACGTAAAACAATATCAACGATTAGGAGAGCTACAGGAGAGAATCGCTCATCGAGGGTTTAACAGCCCTCCGGAGGTAGTTGTACTTTGTGACCGAGAGGTGAGTACTTCTATAAAAACCTTATGGCGTTTTGAGGAAGTGGTAAACGCGGTAAAAACTGACTTTCGGGGGGCTATGCGCAGGGTGGTATTTCTGGTCTATGTAGAGGATAAAAATGAACAAGCCGAACTGGAAATATTTCAAAAAAAGAGAGCCGGAGCATGGATGAATATTGCTCAATTAACCAAGGCAGAAATCGGAGACTCAACCAGTCTCCGAGCGCTGATTGAGGGTCGAATCGCTCTGCGAGATGGTGGCCAGGGAAGGGATCGGGAAGATCGTCTGAGGGTTTAAAATAGACCAGCTGCTTGATCATAAGCAGCAGGGGAAGTTACACTAGTCTAGTGGTGGTAAATGCAACTGATTTTGATGTTAGGTTAAGGATTGGTGAAACACGTAGTTTCGCCAGTCGGGTGGCTTCTTCTGAGCGACGCAAGCTATCTAACCCAATAGATCGGGCTCGGATTGAAACGTCCGTAAGAGTATTGGAGTTTGAGTTGCAGCGGATGATGATGAGTTGCTGGCGGATGGAACCTAGCGCCGGGGGAGATGCAACTTTGAATTTACGTGCTCTTTCCGGGGCGAAATGGAAAGAGGTTCGAGACGGGGTTTATGATCAATTACGCCAACCGGTTGACCAGTCATACACCGATTTGTCTCGGATGGACAAAGAAGAAAGTAAGAAGCTAAATCCACTGCAAAGAATTTTCTATCGAGGCATATTGGGTAAGGAGAAATTTATCGGCAGGACTTTGGAAAATATTCAAAAAGGCTGGTTGGATAAACTGAAAAATGGTTTGCACTTTTCTTTTAGCGCTCAAGTTCCTAAGTCAACCGATCTTGTTTTACAGTCCGATGCCAAAGTCGGGGCTATGTTATTATCCATCTGCGGAGACCAAATTGAAGGGTTTGATATGACCCAAAACCGCGACGCAGTTATGGCAACGACAGAGTTTTTAGAGAGAAACGGGGTAAGTGTTCAAAAACTTCAAGGCCTGAGGGCACAAGCGCAGCGCACGTTGGAAATTCAACAACAATATTTGGTCCGAAGTCCATCGACTGAGGCTCTGGTGCCGCCTCAGTTTGAGGTAGTTGCCATAGACCGAACGCATGAAGGTAGCGCTCCAGCGTTTCCGATTACCGCCCGGCCGGTAGTATTCCCTCAGGGAGGGAGGCTTTCTTTGCCAAGGCCACTGGCGGGTGATGAAATAATGGCCGTCCGTGCTCGCCCCGATCTTCCGTTTCGGCCCAGTGGTGTTAGTAGTTATCCTGATGATGTCTGGAGCTATGAAGGTGCAATTTATTACCGAGAGGCTGTTCTGACAGGCGAGCAAGCAAGGAAGATTCTTGAATATTTGTATCAGCAAAGAATTTTGGAAGAAGGAAAACAGGCGGTCTTTGTTGAGCGTGTCTCGCCAGGCGATTTAAGACGGGGACTGGATAAAGGCTGTCGGCTTCTTAGCCCGGCCGAAATTCGAGTCGAGGGTTTGAAGATGGGAAAACTTTTGGTGCGAATGCCTTCATCAAGGTAAGGGGTACCTGGGTCAATAAAGACGGGGCGGGGATTTTCTGATATTATTGCCTCCACAAAATGAAAGGTTATATTGTTTGCGACGAAGCCAATGAATAAGTTAAGATACATTTGCGACATTGAGATTAAGTGACTCACTTCGCCAGAGCCCCCCTTAAGTACAGTAGAATAGTCGGATCAAAGGGGG
>LCJH01000004.1 GCA_000999595.1 Microgenomates group bacterium GW2011_GWA2_44_7 | reverse complement strand
AGTCCTTTTTTCTCTAGCTCATGAATAAAAGTGGGGATGTTACCTGTGAACACATATTCTCCAATGACTTTTCCTTTAGGGTCGAGTCCTTTTTGTTTGAAAACGTGGCGTCAATAGACCAGTATTCCTCGGCAATAAAGGCTAAACGCTCCCTTTCTCTTTCTACAATAAGGCGTACAGCCACACTTTGAACTCTACCGGCAGATAAACCGTACCTTACTTTTTTCCACAATAGTGGGGACAATTTATACCCAACTAACCTATCCATCACTCTGCGAGCTTGTTGTGCATCAACCAAGGGCATATCAATTTCGTGAGGGCTTGCCAGTGCATCTCGGATGGCAGTTTCTGTTATTTCATGGAAAGCAATTCGCTTAAAATTAGTTTCCGCTTCATTTTTGTTTTTTGATTTTTGATTTTTGACGTTTGAACTACGTAGTAATTCTTTGACATGCCAGGCGATCGCTTCTCCTTCTCGGTCGGGATCTGTTGCCAAATATATTTTCTCGGCACTTTCGGCAAGTTTCTTAATTTTGGCCAGGCTGTCTTTCTTTTTAGCGATGACCTCGTAGGTGGGAGCGAAGTTATTTTTAACATCGATGCCTATCTTTTTTTCTGGAAGGTCACGAAGATGACCCATCGTCGCCTCCACAATATATCCGCCCCCCAAGAATCGGGTTAATGTTTTAGCTTTCGTAGGTGATTCAACGATAACCAGGTTGGACATTTTTCAGGGTAAACTGTAAACAGTAAACAGGAAACAGCTAAATAAAGCAAATTATTAACTAAATGGAGAAGTTCACCTAATTTCTACTAATCTTACTCATACTTTTCAACTTGTAAAGCGAAAAATCAGATTAGATTCGTTATACTTCCTCTAGGCAAGTCCATAAATCATACCGCCAAGATTTCGAATCTGGCCCCTGACCTCCATTAAGCTTAAGACACTTGTCAACTTTTGGATCCCCCATCCGGTTGATCGCACAAGTTCATCAATGTGTTTATTTTCCAATTTGAGAATTTCTACAATTTCGTTTTCATCTTTGTCGCCTATGGCTACCTGCTGTGTCGATTCGTTATTCCTACCGTTCCCCTGACCAAGCCCAATGGTCTCTAATATCTCCTGAGCGCCAGTAATCAAGTAGGCCCCTTTCTGAATTAGCTTTGCCGTCCCGAGACTTTGATAAGAGGTCACCGGTCCGGGGACAGCGAAGACCTCTCGTCCCTGCGCCGCTGCATGTCCGGCGGTAATTAGACTGCCACTCTCTAAACTCGCCTCGATCACAACCACCGCCGATGACAAACCTGAAACAATTCTATTCCGGACAGGAAACATGCCCGGGGTAGGCATTACTCCGACCGGAAATTCTGAAATAACTACCGACCCGTTATCAAAAAGATTTCTAGCCAATCCGGCGCGAGATGTTCCCACCAGGGAATCGATACCGCCTGCCCAAACACCGATTGTTTGGCCATTATTTTGCATCGCCGTCCGGTGCGCCACCTCGTCCACCCCGTACATTAGCCCTGAAACAATAACCACTCCCGCCGCCGTGAGATCACGAACTATCTGCTCTGTCACTTGCCGACCGTATGAAGTAATTTTACGCGTTCCGACGATGGCCACCGCCGGCATTTTAAAAAGCTCCAGTAGGTCAACCTGCGGAGCCACTTTAACGTAAAGAATAAATGGGGCACCGTCAATGTTTTTAAGTTTTTCCGGAAACAGATCGTCTTGGTCGGTGATTACACAGACGCCCTCTGTTTTGAGGCGGCTGACAATAAAATTCGGATCCCAACTACGGCGAAATTGATCAACTCTGGTCGCTAGTGTCATCCCAAGCACCTCACCTAATTGACCAATATCCGCACACCAACCCCGCTGGGCCGTCCCGAAAGCTTTTATAATTTTCTGAAAACCGACTGTTCCGATTCCCGGGCAATGAGACCAGGCAAGATAAGCCGCGAGGTGTTCATCTATCATCAACCAAACTTAAGTATAAAGTATAAAGATCGTCATCATAGCAACCAGCATGAAAGGTTAGGTTCATAATTCACTGTCTCCCGTAGTAAAATGCCAACACATGCCACGCGCTGAGGAAGATATTCCGCATGAGACTTTGGCAGAAGCTCTTTCGCAAGATCTTTTTGGTTTGTGCCAAATGATCGTAGAACGGATTCCCGTGCCAGACTCAACCCGTCTCGGTCTACTCGGACTAAAACGGCGAATTGATGCCTCTGGAGGTTGGCCATCGATACGCAGAACCCTTGAAGCGCAAGGCTGCACTCCGGCGGTAACTTTTCTTAATTATGTAACTGCTCACTACGCAGAAGCGTACTCCCTCCTAGAAAAAGAAACCGCCCTCAGGGAAACGTCTCGCTAGCGTGCGCACTTGGGGTAGCCAGGCCAACTTTGTCAGAATTACGAAAATACACATTGAGAATATCCTTAACCAGTGGCGCGGCCACCGCCGATCCTTCACCACCTCCTTCAACCAAGACCGTTACCACCACCTGCGGAACATCAGCCGGAGCATAAGCGGTCAACCAAGCGTGAGTCAATTTACCCTTAACGCCGTACTGGGCAGTACCGCTCTTACAAGCTACTGGCGGGCTAAAATTAAACAGTGGAAAACTGGTCCCGCCAGGGCTGCACGCTCCAATCATGCCCTTTTTAATAACTCTTAAAACCTCGTCGGGAATATTTAAGTTTTGGCAACTATATCTATGAGTTGCAGCGATTCTGGGAGTACAAATCCAACCGTTGTTAGCAACCACTTGGGTCATCTGTGCCACCTGAAGAGGAGTCACCAGAACATCTCCTTGGCCGATGGACATATTATAGGTATTACCCAAATACCACCTTTCGCCTTTAACTTTCTGCTTCCACTCAGGTGTAGGGATAAGCCCCGCCATCTCCCCCGGTAGATCGATACCTGAAGTTTGGCCAAATCTAAATTTCTCCGACCAGTTGGTCATACCCTCCGGTCCAACCAACGCTCCGATCGTATAAAAGAAAGTGTCTGTAGAACGAGCCAGTGCTTGGCTGGCATCAATTACTCCTTCTCTTTTTCCGTGTTGGCTGAATGCCCAATTATAAAAGCGCTGGGTCCCGGCGGTAATAAATCCTGGGTCATCAAACGTATACTCAAGGGGGATCTTCTTCTCCACCAAAGCCGCCGCCGTCACCACTATCTTAAAAGTTGAACCAGCCGGATAAACTCCTCCGATAGTCCGATTAATAAGCGGCGCTTCGGGATTCTTTAAGATTTCCTCAATCGTCGCTTGGTTTGCAATCGCACCGCTGGTAAACAAGTTAGGATCGAATGTCGGACTGCTGGCCAAAGCCAAAACCGCTCCCGTCGATGCCTCCAGCACCACCACCGCTCCATCTTTCTCCGCTAAAGCAGTCATCGCCGCTTGTTGTAAACCACTGTCAAGAGAAGTATGAAGATCAACTCCTGGTATCGGTTGCTCCTCCCCCAATATCCTCACTATCTTTTCGGCCGTATCCGTCTCGTACATCCTTCTCCCATTTTTACCCCGAAGAAGGATATCGTACTGCTGCTCAAGTCCCCCTTGGCCAACCATATCACCCAGTTCAAACTTATTGTCTGGTTTTTTTAAACTCTCGGCACTGATCTCACCGATAAACCCCAGAACATGAGAAAAGACTCCAGCTTGAGGATAGGTCCTGCCCGGATCAGCAATCACCGGTAATCCTCGAGCCTGAAGAGAAAGCGCCTCCTCTTCTTTAATCGTCTTATATCCCGACACCTGGCCGTCTTTCGAACGCACTTCCAAACGATAAACCGGGACGTTCTGGGTCAGCTTTAGATTATTTCTGTCAAGTATCATGCCGCGGGGAGCACGGATTATTTCCTGACGAATCCGGTTGTTATCAGAAAGGTTCCGATATTTTTCATTATTGAAAATGCTTAAGTATACAAGTCTTCCGACCAGTACAACTAAACCAACTAAACACAATCCAAAGAAGTAAAGTACTCTCTCAGCGTGTCGATTATCATCATCAAGGGGTGAAGGTACGAGCGACCCTCTCGCCCGACCGGAACCGACCGAAAGCGTATCTGCGAAGTTGCATCCGAGTTTTATTCTCTTGGGCATCAAATTAGGATTTTACACCGGACTGTCGATTAGGTTCTTAACTTAACCCGAACCGGCTCGTCAGATCTTTGTTTCCGAAATCCCCAAATGGCCGCCAGTAAGCCGACCAACCCCGCCTGAAAGACCGACAGCTCCAGCCCCCAGATAACCCGACTTAATAAATCACAGACAAACAAAAAAATAAAAAGAAAAATAGGATGATTTATCCGCCATTTACGAGAATACAACCAGCAAAAAAATGAAATAAACAAGAAAACAATAGCTGACAAACCCAATGGTTGAACAATCAGCAGATCAAATAAAAGCCCGAGACCAAAAGCCACCACCGGCCAATACCTCTCCTGAAGACTGATTATCCAATAAAGCAGCGCCAACAGGACTAGATTCAAGGGGACAAAAAGTGTCTGAGCAAATACCGCCATAACCGTTAGAAATATCGGAATAAGCATAAATTAATTAAAACTTAACGACAAAAACCCTTTCCACATTCGAAAAATCGACGACTTGATCTACCTGAGCTTTCTTAAATAACTGACCGGTAGCCGGAATAATCTGTCCGATCGTTCCCACCACTAAATCGCGCGGAAACCCCTCACCAACTGTCATTACTAAATCACCTACTGAAATTTCTTCTGACGGCGAAACTTTATCTAAAATCATCTTATCTCCTTGCCCTATTAGCAGACCCGAAGCCTTCTTAACTCCGGTCGGGGTCGCGCGAACCGCCACACTAATTTTCTCTCCCTCGGAGATCGGCAACAATACGACCGATTGATTTTCACTAAGCCTGTCCACCCGACCAATTAAGGATCGCCCCAGAATAACAGCCGCTCCATCTGAAACCCCCGCGTGACGCCCGATATCAATTGTCAGTTGACCACCAGAGAAACCTATCGGACTGGCCGCAATAAGCTCGCTTGAAAAACTTAACGAGACATTTAATTGTTGCCTAAGGGCCGCATTTTCAGCCGAGAGCGAGATTAGCTCCGCTGAAGTAGAGCTAAGTCGATTAACTTGAGCTCTAAGTCGAATAATTTCATCCTTATCAATCTTCCAACCGGCCAAATATTGTAGGAAAGTATTCAGACCAAAGGTCTGAGATTTGATTGAAACTATCGGAATCTCCATCGTGCTTTTAAGCGGCCTTGTAAAGCCCAAACTTTCGATCAAAAGAAGAATAAATGCAAGGAGGCCAAAGAGAAAAAACTGCTCTGTTGTACTGGATTTTCTCATTTCAGACTATTTTAACAAAGAAGCCAGTAGATATTCCCATCAGGTTTGTACCAGTTACTTCAGTCCACCGACAACCCGCACCCGGCTTAATAGCTTTGGATCGTCAAGCACCCGCCCACAACCTCGGACGACACAAGTTAAAGGATCATCCGCCACCCAAACCGGCATCTTAGTTGCCTCAGAAACATACTTATCCATTCCGGGAAGCAATGATCCACCCCCCGCCATCACAATTCCTTTTTGAAGGATGTCAGAGATCAGCTCCGGCGGTGTCTCTTCTAGTGTATCGACAATGGTTGTCACGATTTGTTGGATAATGGGAGCAAGCGCCTCACGGACCTCAGAGGCTGATACTTTGATCGACTTGGGTAGTCCTGTCTCCAAATCACGGCCTCGAATAACCGAGTGTGGATTAATAACCGGAGGCGTTTCGTCGGTTTCCGAAGAAGACCCTTCTTCTTGTTGTCGTTTAATATTTTTGTTTACAGAATTGGTAACAATCGCGGCCGAACCGATGGATAATTTTACATCCTCGGCCGTCGTCGGACCGACCAGCAGTGAGTGTTTTATCCGCAGGAAATTCGTAACCGCTTCATCCATTTCATCACCCGCCACACGAATTGAACGATTAATGACAATCCCTCCCAGAGAAATCACCGCAATTTCTGTTGTCCCCCCACCGATATCAACAATAAAGGTTCCTGTACTCTCGGCAATAGGAAGGCCCGCCCCAATAGCCGCCGCCATCGGCTCTTCTATCAAAAAAGCCTGACGGGCACCAGCACTGAAAGCCGCCTCCTGAACCGCACGCCTTTCTACTTCAGTGACACCCGAGGGAATACCGATAACCACCCGTGGGTGAGGAATTTTTGGGATAATCCGCCCGGATTCATGAACTTTATTAATAAAATACTTAAGCATCACCTCGGTTGCGTCAAAGTCGGCGATGACTCCATCTTTTAGCGGCCTTATTACCTCGATCGTCGGCGGAGCTTTACCAAGCATTTTTTTTGCTTCCGCCCCGATTGCCAGAAGCTGTTTTGTTTTTTTGTGGCGGGCAACCACGGAAGGCTCTCTGATCACAATCCCCTTTCCTTTGACCAAAACCAAGACATTCGCCGTGCCGAGGTCTATCCCCACTTCATACGAAAGTAAATTCCAAACCGAGTCGAACATCGGTTCGAAGTATAGCATTTTCTTTGACAATCTTGTTGGTTAGAAACGGCTGCCTGATAAACTACGAAAAGATCTTTGTACATAAATCATTGAGTCTGATAATATGCCAACATGAATCAGGCTTTAATCGAAAACATCACAACATGTCTTGATCAAGGAAGATTGGGGGAAGAATATCGAAGGGCACTTGCGGAAAGAAACGATGTCACCCACTTACAGGGAATCGCCACTGCACCCGCAGAGCTGGTTCATGTGGCGCTTTTGGGCCTCAGGGTGATCAGCTTAAATGAGGCAAGAAAACTTGCTGAGGCCGGTGATCCTGAAACTTGCCAGTGGCTAGAAGAAGCTATTCAAAGAAATACTCTACTTTCAGGAATTAGCGGAGCAGTTTCTATCGTCCTTAGAAACCTCGATTCACAAACTACAGAAATCTGGATCGAAGCGAGAGAAACACTAGAGAAATTAGAAACCCTCCTTCGTACTACAACCCAAACGGAAAACGAAATCTCCTCTCATAAATCACCCGAGAGTGAAACTTAAAGCACCTGAAAGCCAATTATGGACTCATCGACAGATAGTGTCGCTTCGGTTATTAAAAGATGGGTCCATCCTGAGGATTTAAGCGGCAGCTTTATCGCCGGCCTCGAGTGCCTCCAAATGGCATATATTAAGGGGGTAGAAGGTCTTATCTGGGCCGCAAGGACCCCGGCAGATTTTATCCTGGAAGCGGCTTTGCGGCTCGGCAATGAATGTGGATTTGCCAGCTTGAGAGACGGTTGGGAGCCTCCACCGATTAACTGGAGAGAATATGATTGGGTCGAACGCTTAACCGGTTGCGGTTTTTGGGCAAGAATTATTATAAGGGCGGCCTGGGACAAAGCTATGCATATGCATGAAATGATGGTTGAAACCGGGCAAATTGAAATAGCCGAGGAATTCCTGCAGATCGAGACCGAGCTGGAAAAACTACTGGTAGAATGTGGCGGTAGTTGCCGCGAAAGAGAATGTTCAGCAAGAGGCGTGGAACTTAGGTAGCGGCTAGGGATTTTGCCGCATGTTAAAATGATTAATAATGGATCCTTCGTTGCTACCAAGAATTATATCGATTCTTGGCAGAACTGACCTTGGAAAGCCGTACCTCACCGCGCTGGCTACTGGACAAAATACATATGTATGCGGGCGCCTAGCCTCTTCAGCAGCGGAGAAACTTCACCACTACCTAACTTTTGATGGAGCGATTACTTCGGATGGCGCTCGGAGGTACGCTGATGAGAATGTCCGCTCGGCTAGTCCGACAAAGTGGCTTGTGCCAGAGGTTGTTCAAAATGTACATTTCGGCGAGGCGGTTACTGACGCGTTAGGTGATGCCAAGGCAAGACAAACGGAATGGAAGAGAGCAAATAAATCGTTGGACAGAAAAAAAGAAAACGAGAGGGAAGCATTGCTACAGGAGCAGCAAAGGATAGAGACCTTGGTCGCAACTCTTGAGCAGTTAAATCTGGTAATTACTGAGACAACAGAGCTACGAACGGAAAAAGGTTTGAAACCATCCGCCGTAAGAACAGAAAGAGAGTTGGTAAGATAGAACGGAGTTGGCAGGCTACTTATTTATTGGTCTCTAACCACTGGCGTAAAGATTTTGTAGTTTGTGGAAAGCCGAAATGCTTTAAACGAATCTTGTGAAATTCGGGAGGTACAAAACGGGGCAGGTAGAACAACCTTGAGAGCAAAAACTCTCGATGCACCTTGACCACATCACCACCAGTGTGACGTGTGACCCGTTAGATACGTAGATATATTGTCGTCTCCTCGGACTCATAGAACCGTTAAAGTCTCGGCAAGCGAGCTTTTTAGAAGATCTCGAAACGAACGGTACTTTCTATTTTATTGGACAACAAGTCGAGCAGATCAGGATTCTGCGCTGCAGCGGCATAATAGTAAAATGGTTTTGGGATGTCGGGATAAGTGACGACAATTTCTCCCTTATTACTTATCTTTGAAAAATCCCATATTCCCTTTATTTTTTTAATCTTTCTTAAGCCCTTAACATTAATAATTTTCCCATTTTTTCTTGGAAAAACAGCCTTCTGAAGAATATAGTTTTTGAGATTCGGTTTAAGATTCACTTTCCTGCCAAGCCAAATATCAACCAAGGCTGAAGTGAGGTCAACTCCATATGCTTTCTGATAGCCGGGTTGTAATGGTCCTCCGGGAAGTCTCGCTGCAATTTCGATAAGAACTGGGCCTTCTGGCGTAATGCGAAGCTCACAATGAAACCCACAGTTGTCGAATCCTAAAGTGTGAATAACTCTTTTCGCCATATCGATACAGCTAACACAAACAGAATTATCAAAACGTGTTGGAATATAGTTTGCTTCTTGAGTAAATCTAGGCTCTGGTCCCATTACAAACTCCACCATTCCTGCGACCATAACCCTCTTATGCTGTACTAATCCGTCGACACTTACAACCGGTCCCTGTAGATATTTTTCTACAAGGAAAGTCTCCGTAAAATTTTTAAACACCTCTTTTTTATCGGACGATGTATTTAATTTAATTTCATTTACAGCACTCATCAAATCTGAATATTTTTCGATCTTAACAGTACCATAACTTTCTGCCCCAAAAATAGGTTTTATTACGCAAGGGAGCCCTATCTTCTTGATAGTTTGTATGAATCTTCTTAGTTCTAACCCCCGAACCACTTCAAAAGCCGGGGTGGGAATTTTTGCATTGCGACAAACTATTCTCATTAGAAGTTTATTATGGGAGCTTCGTCTTGCAGCACCAGGGTCAATACCTTCCAAATTTAAAGCTTTGGCAATATCAGCAGTTTGGACCACCGTGTGTTCGTAAAAAGTACCAATAGCATCTATCTTCATTTTCTTTGCTTCAAAAAAAGAGACCGTGTCGCTCAGTAACTTAACAGAATTATATGTGTCTGTAACGAAGATGTTCCCCTCTGGTAACAACGTCTTAAGCCAAGGGGGTACTACCGTACAAACAAGGAAAATATTTACTCCCTTCTTCTTAAGTACCTCAAAAGTAAATTGTTTTCTTGCGCCACCGTGTTCGACAAGAAGAAAATTAGGCTTACTCATTGCACGATAAATATCAAGAGGTCGATCATACTTTATCACATATTAAAAAAGTCGTTAACCAGGGGATCGGTTATTAGAAATTACCAGCATTTTATTACAAAGGGGTAAAATATACTCACCGCAAGAGTTATGGGCGATCGGCGTACCCTTTCGTCCTACCTCATCCTAACCGACGAGGAGACTCTTCAGTCCGCCGATGAGGCGGAGAGGGTTGGGGGGTGGAGCGCGTAAGTGCCCCACCCCCGCGGTTTTTTGCCTTTACCCTGAAAAATCTGTTCGCAGATTTTTTAGGGTTATTGTTATTTTGGTTTTTGATGTCCGGCTCAATCTGGGGTTGAGCCGAGGAGTGTGATGTTACTTCTTAGGCGTCGCCGTCGCTGCCGGGGTCGGCGGAGCAGCGGTCGGTGCGGGTGTCGCTTGAGGAACTTCGATCGCAGGCACTGTGTTCGGGGCAAGCGTCACTGTCAACCTGCTCCCGTCCCACCGATAGCTCTCCAGCACCGAACCAAGGTTGGCAGCATCACTGCCGAGCGCTTTGTAGAGCACTGCCAGCGCTTGGGCATCACCTTCGCCTTTTAAGATCAAGGCGTTTTTCTGAGCAGCGGCGTCAATTGCCGTCGTCGTCGCATTCACTTGGGCAATCTGCTGCCTCTGCTGAGCGACGAATAGCTCGTTGATCACCTTTTGAACTGCGGGGTCAAGTCCGAGCTGACCGCCAAGTCCGACGTAAGCAATGGTGATCCCTTGCCTACGAAAGTAATCAATCGCTTGTCGCTCGCCACTGGCGATGATCTGAGCTTTGTCGGCGATGATTTGGCGCAGATTGCGGCTGGCTGTCTCGTTGCCAATGATCTTTTGCAGATATTGGCGAACTTGATTGTCCACCACTGTGTCCAGCGCCGTAGCCAGATATACCCCACTGACCTGTTGGTCTTGCAGCCGAGTCGTCGGAAAGTTGTACAGGTACGTTGAGGCTTCTTCTTCCCGAACCGCAGCCGCCATCGAGATCTGGAAGCAGACCTGGATGGATTCGTTACTTTCGGCACAGAGAGACTCGTTGGACGAATTTGTCCCTGTACCAGCTTCCGCTGTCCATTGTCTCGCCACCGGCGTGCGATCAACAAGGATGACAAACACCTTCGGGACATACTTCTGCCCCACGTTTTCCTTGTCAATCGTGACACGCTTGCTGGCAACTTTCCTACTTTCGAGGTAATCAACGGAGTCAAATTTCGCTTGATCCGAAAAACTACCACCGGTCGCCGGTATAACAAACGCTGTCTGGTTCGGCTGGACCGCGATAACGTCTTGAGAGCCATACTTCTCACTCTGGGTAGTCGCTCGCTCGGAGCTGCAGGCAGTGCCTGACACAACAACGAGCGCCATAACGACGATGAGAGCCAGAGACGATCCGCCGATCAGCATTTTTTTGATTAACGGCCACCAGATGATGACAAACAGCACCACAAATAGGAGCGTCACCACCCAACCCACGATGTCGCCGGAGCGAAACCATTGGGATAAGGCGTTTCCTATCACGCTGTCGTCATTGAGAACACGCGCGGCGCTGATTCCCTGCAGTTGGGGGAGCATCCGTTGCCAGATTGCTCCGAATACAGCGTAGACCCCAACCAGGACTACGCTAATGATGATGCGAATTTTCGTGGCCATTTTGGCCTTCTTTCTCCTTTATTATCTTTCTGATTCGCATCCCTCCCCAGAAAGGATGCGCACGAAGCATGGCCTGCATATACAAAGTCCCCGCTCCCTGTGCATCCTTCCTGGAACACATACATCAAAAACTCAAATTTGAGTTCTTGAGTATAACGAATCTAATCTGATTTTTCGCTTTTCGAGCTGTAAATCAGAGTAAGATTAGTGCAAAAACCAATTTGTTAAAGTGCGAGTGCCAAAATACCTATCAGTCGCGTACCGACCGACAACGGTCTTTGGTACTCTGCCTTTTTCAGGCAAACCCTAAAGCTAAAAAATAACTTTTAAGCTTTAGAGCCAGCCCTTTTCACCCTTTGAAAAGCACTAAAAAACCGGCCCCTTTTCTCTGGCCGGTTATGATTGTGTAAACCTTAAATGGTTCACACCAAGGCGTTGTTGAGATACCTACTTAATTTTTAAATTATGACAGAATTGTAGCATGAAAAACCGAGATTGTCAAGCTATATTGCGTAAAACACACTATGGGCCTTTTACGATATCATAGGTTTGCTTATGGTATAGTTACCCTACCATATGCTACCCACGCGTCTATTAGATTGGTCCTTTAAGCTTCTTTTGGCACTCGTCCCCTTCCTTTTTTACGCCGGTAACTACGAGCTTTTCGAATTTAACAAGATGATAGCGGTATATGCGCTAACGATCGTTATCGTCGCTCTCTGGATTTGGCGAATGATTGCTTTAAAAAAGATCATCTTTACTCGCACCTTTTTGGATATCCCGCTGCTTGCTTTCTTGGCAAGTCAGATATTAAGCACTATCTTCTCCATCGATCGTCACGTCTCACTCTGGGGCTACTATAGCCGTTTTAACGGCGGCTTAATTTCGACGATCAGTTATATTCTGCTTTACTGGGCGTATGTGTCTAATGTGCCCGATCTGGCAAGCGTTAAGAAACATCTGAAGTATCTTCTTGTTTCGGGCTTGATCATTTCTCTTTATGGAATATTCGAACATTTCGGCGTCAGCCCAAGTTGTATCCTCATCTACCGACAATTCAACGATAGTTGTTGGGTCCAAGATGTACAAAATCGGGTCTTTGCTACCTTGGGGCAACCGAATTGGCTAGCGGCTTGGCTTGTCGGATTGGCACCGCTTGCCTGGGTAAGTACACACAACACAGTCCCCGTTAAAAGTCGTTTTTGGGTATTCTGGGCTGTTCTCTCTGGGCTGCTCTTTTTGACGACTATTTATACAAAATCACGCTCAGGGTTCCTGGCCTTTGCCATCTCCAATGTAGTTTTCTGGGGAATATCGGGTATCGTGCTGATAAAGCATCTGGGAGTGAAGGGGTTATCAAAAATAGCTAAACCATTTTTTATACTTAATTCCCTATTTGCAGTTATCATCGCTCTAAGCGGAACCCCTTGGACAAAATCAGTTTTGGATCTAATTGACCGCAAAGAATCGTCCCCCGCGGTAACACTTTCCACCTCACCCGCCCTGGAAGGTGGCGGAACCGAAACCGGTGCCATAAGAAAAATCGTTTGGGAAGGGGCGATAAACATCGGGCTGGCCTATCCAATCTTTGGCTCGGGAGTAGAAACCTTTGCTCAAAGTTATTATCAGTTCCGACCAAGGGAACACAACGATGTTTCCGAGTGGGACTTTTTATATAACAAAGCCCACAACGAATACCTCAACTTTTGGGCAACTACCGGAATTGTCGGTCTGGGAAGCTATCTGTTTTTGATTCTGGTCGTACTTATCTCGATTACCAGACGAATCTTCCAATCGGAACTAACCGAAGATAAAGCCTTCTGGCAGACGGCTTTTCTTGCCGGTTATATTTCCATCTTAATTACCAATTTCTTTGGCTTTTCTGTCGTAACCGTCCAGCTTTTGTTTTTTCTTTTCCCGGCGATGGCCACAATAGCAAGCAATAAACAGGAGACGGCTAATCTCGAGACCAAAGACGAACACCCGCTGTCAGATATCCAGAAGGCCCAACTTGGAATACTTACTCTAGTTGCTGCATTTTTACTTTGGCAGGTAGTCCAAATGTGGAGAGCCGACACCCATTATGCGAACGCAAATAAATTATACCAAGCCGGCGATGCAAACCGCGCCTTACTATCCGTAAAAGAAGCCATCGGACTCAATGGTAGCGAGCCGGTATATCGCGACCTGCTGGCACAGATTTCCACAAGCTTAGTCAGTGCCTACAAAAAAGAAAATGACATCAAATTGATAACAGATCTCGAAAACGTCGCTATTACTCAATCTAATCTGGCGGTGACAGCCAGCCCGTACAACCTACAATTTTGGAACAGCCGAACAAAAATCTTTTATACCTTGGCCCAAGCGGATAATATTAATCAAAATGAATTTGTGAACGAATCGTTAACCGCCGTTACCAAAGCGACCAAACTCGCTCCTTCACATCCGAAAACCTTTTATAACCTCGGGTTAACCCTTTTGCAGGTCGGCAAAGTGGACGATGCAAAAGCATCCTTTACCAAATCAATTCAGTTGAAACCAAATTATAAAGAACCTCGGTACGCCCTGGCGCTTATTTCCGCCGGCGACAAAGACTATAAGGAAGCCATCAGCCAGATAGACTATATCCTTAACAATATCGATCCAAACGATGCTGACCTAAGTGATTTGAGAGCGAGCTGGTCCTCTTTCTTGACGCCCTAAGTTACAAAACAAATGATTGTCTTAACGACTTCCGGTTGGACCGATTACGAACTTTTAGACAGCGGCGGTGGTTACCGCTTAGAACGGTTCGGAAGCTACACCCTAGCCCGACCTGACCCCCAGGCAATTTGGGACCGACAACTGGACAAAGATATATGGGAGCACGCGGACGCTACTTTTAGCCATGATCGATGGAATTTACACACCCAAATTCCCGAAAAGTGGCTCTTGACCTACTATCACCACGGCATCGGAACAGGACAAGAGATCCGACTAAAATTGTGGGCAAAGCTCACCCCCTTTAAGCATACCGGCATCTTTCCCGAACAGTCCCTGCAATGGGAATGGATGCTGGCTAAACTGCAAAACCAATCCGCCAGACAGACACCCAATGAGGCAAAACCAGAAATAAAAATACTTAACTTATTTGGCTACACCGGCGCCGCCTCCTTAATCGCCGCCTCCGCCGGAGCAAGTGTGACGCACGTCGACGCCTCTAAACCGAGTGTTGCTTGGGCTAAGGAAAACCAAGCCGCCTCGGGCTTAAGCACCAGACCAATTAGATGGATCCTTGATGACGTTTTAAAATTCACCAACCGAGAACTCAAAAGAGGTAACCATTATGATGGGATTGTCATGGACCCACCAGTTTATGGACATGGTGCCAAAAGCGAAATTTGGAAGTTTAATGAAAGTTTTCCCAAACTGATTAAAATCTGCCAACAGCTACTCTCAAAAAATCCTCTCTTCCTTATAATAAACGCCTACGCTATTTCCGCTTCGTCCTTAATGTTGGAAAACCTATTAAATGATGTAACAAAAGACCTCGGCGGTACCACGGAAGCCGGAGAAATTGCCCTGGCCGAAAAAGGCTCCGGCCGGCTTTTATCTACCGGGATATTTGGCCGATGGAGTACTCTGTAGTAAAACCTCAGCCGATGTTAAGTGTCCTTGGCGGTTAAGCCATAGGTTTTTGGAAGCCTGCTATTTTGGAGTAAAATTGACTCCATGGCCATTCTCCCGATCGTAAAAACACCCAACCCGGTTCTGCGGCAAGCAGTTAAGCCGATTGGAGAAATTGATAAAAAAATCATCAAGCTCATCTTTGATATGGCCGACACCTTAAACGCACAAGTCGACCCCCAGGGAGTCGGTTTAGCGGCACCGCAGGTTGGTTTCTTACTTTCACTCTTCCTAACCAAACCCACACCTCGGTCAAACATCGGCGCATTTATTAATCCCCTAGAGATCCCAAATGACAAACACACCAACCCCGACAATACCAGTGGCGACAAAGAAAAGCTGACAAAGAAAAGAGGGTTATTGGAAGGATGTCTGTCACTCCCAAACTACTACAGCGATGTCTCACGTCGCCCTACTATTACCATCCGCTATACCACATTTGACCTAAATAAAGCACGTGGTGGCAATGGCTATGATCATTTACAAACCAAGGAACTAACACAAACATTTAATGGCTTCCCAGCCCAAATTATTCAACACGAAATGGATCACTTAAAGGGAAGGCTTTTTATCGACTTGGTCCTCGAGCAAAAAAGTAACTTATTAAAACTAACCGGGGATAAGTGGGAACAGATAGAGCTGGGAAAAACGTCGTAGAAAGTCAAAATTTAATGTTCAAGGTACTATTTTTTGGTTCGTTTCAGAATTACTCGGTGCAAGTGTTGGAGAAGTTACTTGCGGCCAAGAACACAATTAAGGTTGTCGGAGTAATCACGACACCTCCAAGGCCGGCTGGACGAGAGCAGCTATTGAAGCAAACCGAGGTCCAGACTTTTGCCCAAAAAAAACAGCTCGCGGTTTTGCCGTTGGAAAATTTAGATAGGTCACCTGGAGAACTTATTAACCTAGGTAAGCTTGAAGAAGTGCCGGATTTTATCGTTGTGGCCGGTTACGGAAAGTTAATTCCTGAACACTGGTTGCGGTTTCCTAAAATCGCTCCTATTAACGTTCACTTTTCACTTCTGCCTGATTACCCCGGGAGGTTTCCGGCGGAATGGGCACTTTTGACGGGTGAAACAAAAACGGGCGTAACCATAATTACAATGTCGACGAAGTTTGACCAGGGAGAAATACTGACCCAAAGGGAAATAACCATCGCCGATCTAGAAACTCGAGAAACACTTTATAAAAAGCTCTATGATTTGGGGGGAGATCTGGCCGTGGAAACTTTACCAATATTTGCAGAAGGAAAGATAAAACCAATTTCCCAAGACTTAGAGCGCCCCCATAAATATGCCAGGCAAATAACCAGAGACGACGGATTCATTCCTTGGGACATCCTAATCACCGCCGTTAAAGGAGACCCCCTACAAGGGGAGACCTTACAAAGGGTCTCCTTGTTTAAAGAGATCGGACAGATTAAGGACATTACAGATCAGAGCCTTGCAATACTGATTGAGAGGATGCTTAGAGCGTTTGATCCTTGGCCTGGAGTTTGGACCCTGAACCAGAGTGGTCGGGGCAAAGCCACCAAAGAGGAAAGCAGAATTAAAATATTAAAAGGTCATTTAGAAGATCGACGGCTAGTTATTGATTGGCTGCAAGTCGAGGGACGATCGCCGCTTTCGGGTAAAGACGCCTTGAATTTTATCGCTAAATTAACACAAGGTTCGGATTAAGACTTTTATCTAGATGACGGATAAACAGTGCTCTTGACTTCTTGTGAAAATCGCGCGTACTATGATACATAGTGCCCAAAATTAAATCGTTGATAAGGTCTTTTAGATCAAGAAAATCCTTCATTCTTTCACTACTTATTCTTTTTGTTCTCCTCTTAGGGCTTCCGGTTGGGATGTACCTCGTCCTAAACAGGGTAAATTTCTTTCCCAGGGCAGCGAAATTTCCCGTGGATCAGCAGCGCAAAAGCAGGGGTTACATCATTGAGTTTAAAGACCCCCCGGCCCTAGCGATAAGTGCCGACACTAAATCGGTTCTCCGAGACGAAACTTCGAGGCGTAGAATGAGACTAACGACCGCTCACAATGAAGCTAAGAAAAATATCCTTAGAAGACTTGGTAAAGAATCGTTCTCCCAAAAACGACAGGTACTCGGCACGACCGATCCCCAAGCTTCACAACAAGCTGAGACAGTTTCCCTTTTGGGCGAATACACCGATGCCTTTAACGGAATAGCGCTCGACATCACCAGTGCCCAGGTAGAAGAAATAAGAAAAGAGCCGACCGTAAAAAGAATCTCGCCCAATTATGAGGTTACCGCAACCCTGATGGATTCCGTTCCCCTTATCAATGCAGATAAAGTTTGGCAGCTTAAGGGTCCTTATGGAAAGGGGGTCACGGGCGATGGCATTAATGTCGCGGTGATCGACACGGGTGTAGATTATACTCACCCGGATTTGGGTGGGTGTACCGCCGACCAAGTTATGGCAAATCAATGCTCTAAGGTGCTGGCGGGATATGACTTTGCCAATCAGGATAGGGATCCTCTTGATGATAACGGTCATGGAACCCATGTGGCTTCAACAATTGCTTCTTCCGGCAGTCTAAAGGGCGTTGCTCCCGGGGCGAGGATTATTCCTTATAAAGTACTTGATAGCGGAGGGTCGGGCACTTTTGCTAACGTAATGGCAGCAATTGACGCGGCAGTTAAGACACAAGGTCTTCTTTATCAGTATCAGGTCCAAGTGGTCAACATGAGTTTGGGTGCAAACTGCTGGGGATTTTACGATAACGACTGCGGGCCAAACGATCCGGTATCTCAATCAGTTGATCGTGCCTCTACGGCTGGTATTGTAATGGTTATATCCGGAGGTAATTCCGGAAGTGCAGCGAGCACTATCGGCTCTCCGGGAACAGCCAGAACAGCAATTACTGTGGCGGCAGCAACAAAAGCCAAGCAGATCGCTGATTTTAGTTCGAGGGGTCCGGTGATTTGGGCCGGTAAAAATTTTAATAAACCGGATATTACCGCCCCCGGGGTAGATATTTGTGCAGCTAGAAGTACCACCGGCATGCTTGGAAGTCGGCCGCGATGCTTTGACGATACCCATATTCTTTTAAGCGGTACCAGTATGTCGGCGCCACACATCGCCGGGGTTGTCGCTCTGGTTTTGCAAAATCATATTGTCTGGACACCTCAACAAGTAAAAGATGCTTTGATTAAGTATGCCATTGACCTTGGCGTTGATAAAAACGCTCAAGGTGCAGGTTTGGTGGATGCATTGGCTACGGTTACAAGCGCTCATCCGGCCGCCACCCCTCCTCCGTCTCCAAGTCCCTTACCCTCACCTTCTGTCCCTGTTTGCGGCAAGACGTATCCTTGCCCGTCCTCTACTACAGCACCCCTTCCTTCACCGACGGCCACTCCTCCGAATGGCGATTTTAATGGCGATGGAAAAGTTGATGTGGGAGACATAAAGTTGTTGTTGTTAGACAGATTTATAGACATTTTTGACTACAACCGAGTAGTCGGTAATTACGGTACTTCCGTTAGTCCCAAACCATGAATAATCGAAAAAGAATCATTTCAGTCACCGCTTTAGCTTTGGTAATTTTTTCATTGGTGTTGCTGAGCGCCCGGATGATTAGCGAGATACAAGAAGTCCGCCGGAGCCGAGGGGCGGGAGGGTTAGCAACTTTCTTTTTCTCTCCTGATTCAATCTCGGTTAAGCCCGGGGAAACTTTTACCCTCACCTTGTATCTTAATCCTACGCTTGAGGGACTGGAGCAGTACCGAGTGAGCGCTTTCGATACGTCTATTACATACCCGGCTGATATGCTGTCTCTTGCTTCGGCAGAGTATGGTGATATTTTCCAAAAACAGCTGAAAGGCGATCCGGGAGCCATCTCTCTTAAGAAACTCGAGATCAATAATCCTGCCGGTACGGTCAAGATTGCGATGGGCACACTATGTACCACCGCTGCTCCATGGCAGTGTTTTACCGCCCAAAATACGGGGGTAGCGGCAACACTAAGATTCACCGCTCTCCCAAGTAGTGGTCGGAAGACGGGGACGATAACGCTTAACCCTAAAGATGTTGCCATTGCGGCCCTGGGGAGCGACTCCAATGTAGTCAACTTTGATAAAATCCCATTCGTCAGTATCGCTATTCAATCTCCATCGCCATCACTTAGCCCTACGGCTTCGCCGACAGCAAAGCCATCCCCAACAGCAACCCCCACTCCAATTACGGCTACTCCTACACCCCGGGCAACACCAACACCAACACCGAGAGTGACTTCTACACCCACACCTACTCCTACTCCACCTGCCTGTACCGCCAGCTGCTATCAGGTATATGTTTCGGGTAATTGTTTACAAGGTTCTCCCTGTAAAACAACCGATCAACGATTCAATCCCCTGCCCTATGTC
>LCJH01000003.1 GCA_000999595.1 Microgenomates group bacterium GW2011_GWA2_44_7 | reverse complement strand
GAAAAATGCATGGCAACGGTGCCGAGCTTGTAGTTCGGGAGCATGAGTGTCGCCCGGGCGAGTTCCAATGTATCAAGCAACTCGTTTACGGGCGTGGGTAAATCAAGACGTGCGTAGTGAGAAATCAGGAAAGGATAATAAAAATTACGCAGGGTACGAATAAATCTGCTTATCTTATCGCCCGAGCTTTTAGGGAGAGTGACAAAAGACAGTTAAAGGAACTGGGAGCCAATAGTGTAATTCAGCCCGAATTTGAAGCAGCCCTTTCAATTATCCACAGAATTTTGCAGGAAATCGGAGTTGACAGGTCAACTGTTGCGGATACCGTAAAGTCAATTAGAGCCCAAGCGGATACCATAAGTACCGATTCAAAAGAGCAGGACAGACACTAATTTCAAGTTTATTTCGATTCTATGCGCAAGGCTGATTCCCCAAAGGATTTTGTGAATTTTTCTAACCATCCGAAACGTAAACTGCCGGTAAAAGTGGTCTTTTATGCTTTATTTTTCCTTGTTCTTTCGGCGGGCTTGATGTTATTTTTTCGGGGCACCAGGGATAGTCAGTGGGATGGTAAGAGTCGATTGACAGTAATTTCAATAAGTCCAGCCGGACTTATTAGCTACGAGCCTCAAAATCGGGAGGTGCTTCTGATTTCCTTCCCGTCAAATTTTATGCTTTCGCTGACGAACGGTTATGGAGACTATTATTTTGATAGAGTCTTCGAACTGGATCGCCAGGAAAAAAAACAAGGAAGACTTGTTATTTCATCTGTCGAAAATGAGTTTGGTATTCAAGTAATTTCCTGGGTCAATCAAAAAACCCCACGACAGATGATTCCTTCTCTCGCTGATTTAGTATTGGGGAATGTTAAATCTAATTTTTCTACTTTTGATCTTGTTCGCTTTGTGTGGTTGATCAACGGTGCTAAAAAAATTGATATAAGAAACGTAGATCTCTCTGCAGAAGATTTAATCAGAGCAAAAGATAATGTAGACGGGAGTGTTAGTTTGGTTCTAGCAGGTGACAGATGGGACTCGTGGGTGCGAACAAATATGTTTGACAAGGCAATTGATGAAGAACGACTAACGATTACCGTGATAAATAAGACTAATCGCCAGGGTTTGGGTACAAAGGCGGCGAGGTTGTTTGAAAATTTAGGAGCACAGGTTGTCAGGGTAGTTTCCGGTAATGAAGTTATCGACGGATGTATTGTTCGCGGTGAAAAGCGGGTAGAACAATCGCAGACAGTAAAGGCGATTAAACATCTTTTTTCGTGTTCTTGGCAGACGGGGGACTCGAATTCAGAGAGGGCGGATGTTGTGGTTTATCTAGGGGAAGACTACTGGCGGCTACTTTACGGGCAGTAAGCGCAGAGTGTGACTTAGTCTTCGCGATTGCTACCGGATTCATCATCCTCTGATCCATCCTCTGCTTGGTCTTCCAGTGTGCGAGATTCAGGCATCTCCCCATGGACTAAATCCGGGGGAGTAAAAGCGACGTAAAGAGTTCGATCGTCAATAGGAAAGGAATTAACGTTAACCAAGCGTTTCGCCCGTTTTACCTCTTTTAGGAAGACTTTTATCTGTTCATCGGTGACACCCTTCACGTAAGCTTCATATTGGTTACCACCCTTTATTAGTTTAATAAGACGGGCGGCCAGAATGTCTGGGAGCTTCCCTAAATAGGTTCCGTCATCGGAGTTTAGTGTTATCTGATGTTTTTTGGGTTTGAGATATATTCGGTCAGCACAGTTAATCAAGGCGAGGGTGCGTGGTTCAGCAATTTCGGTAAGCGAAACGGTGGCGGTTTTGCCGGGTACTTCTAAAAATAGATTTACCAGGGACGAACCACGTATTGTTTGAACGGCTGATTTATCGGTCTTTGTTTTTCCTCTTAGTTTGCCTTTAATCGTTCTGAGTCTTCTTAAATTTTTATTGGCGATACTATTGTAGGGGTCGACTCTTAACACCTTTCGATAGATGGTTACGGCTTCGGTGACCATGCCGACCTCGGTGTATGCATGCCCGAGTCGATTAAGGGCGTCAATATTGTTTTGATCAGATTTTACTATCTGTTTATTTAGCCTGATGGCGGTTTCCCAATCTCCTTTAAGTGCCTGAGAAGTGGCCAGGTTGCCCAACTGCTCAATATCTGATGTAATATTACTTAACATGTAACTTCTCGTCAGTATTAGGCAGGAAAGTCGCTTTGTCAAGAGACTTTTCTCTCCTTCTTGCTCTATTTTATTGTGTAGCGATAAAATTAGCATATGTCCGGACATTCTAAGTGGGCGACGATCCGTCGACAGAAAGAATCCAACGATGCGAAGCGAGGACAGCAGTTTACAAAGCTGGCTAACGCTATTACCGTCGCGGTGCGTGAGGGTGGAGGGGTTACTGACCCTCAATCAAACTTTAAGCTCCGCTTGGTTATTCAAAAAGCAAAGGAGATTAATATGCCCAAAGACAATATCCAGCGGGCAGTTGATCGAGGTAGGGGAGCAGGTTCCGGGATAAGCCTTGAAGAAGTACTTTATGAGGGTTATGGACCTTTTGGGGTGGGAATCTTAGTTGAAGCCGTTACCGATAACAAACAAAGGACGGCCCAGGTTGTCAAAAATATTTTTGACAAAAGCGGGGGATCACTGGCCGGGCCAGGGGCGGTGTCTTTTCAATTTAATAAGGTTGGTTTTATCGTGGTGGAGAAAAGTGATCCGATCGATGACCAGATTTTAAAAATTATTGATCTGGTCGGAGCGGATGATGTCGAAGAGGTAGAGGACGGTCTAGAGATTTATGTTTCTCTTTCCCAACTTGAGACAGCCCGCAAGACGCTAGCGGAAAATGGCTTTGTCGTCAGATCAGCTGAGCCTGCACAAAGACCCACCACTGTTATCGAGGTTAAAGATCCGGCGGAGGCCAAAAGGGTGATGAAGATTTTGGACGACCTTGAGAATTTAGACGATGTTCAAAAAGTGTGGGCAAACATGGATATTCCCAAAGATGTTTTAACCGAAGTGTTGGCTTAAAAAAGGGCAGTTTTTTAATTTATGAGTAAACGGCAAAAGTTTGTTCTCGTATCTGTTGTCTTGTCGATCTTCATGTTTATCGTGGCCGTCAGCGATTTTTACGATCAAAACATTCTTGTATTAATACTTGGGTTAATAAGTTTTTTTCTTTGCTTTTGGTCCTTGAGAGAAAGCCTGCTTACCAAAGCTGCTTATCTTTCCCTTATCCTTCCGGTTTCATTTACGCTCGGGGTTGGATTCTTTTACTTTTTGCTTCCTGAGCAATGGCTGATAAGGCTACCGATTATCACCCTGTATGGGGTTGGGGTTTATGCTTTGTTGCTCACGGCGAATATTTATACCGTGGCTTCAATCCGGACGATTGCCCTAGCTCGGGCGGCTCAGGCGGTTGGTTATGTATTGACCTTATTTACCCTCTTTTTACTCTATGACACCATTCTTTCATTTCGCTTATATCCGTGGTCTAACGCCATCTTGGTGGTGCTTGTTAGTTTGCCACTTTATCTTCAAGGTATTTGGTCCTCAGAGGTGAGTGAGACGGTGCCAAGAAAATATATTTACTACTCCATAATCCTAAGTTTGGTGGTAGGGGAAATAACGCTGGGTCTCTCTTTGTGGCCGGTTACAGTTACAGTTGGTTCTTTATTTCTCACCACCATGGGTTATATACTATTGGGGATTTCCCAGCATGAGCTAACGGGTAGGCTTTTTCGGCAGACGATTTGGGAATACTTAGCTGTTGGAGGAGCCGTTTTTATAACCATGTTTCTCACAACTCGCTGGGGAGGTTAATTACTCATGGGAGGTTTCTCTCGTGAACACGAAAAGAGAGAGCTGGGCGTCCACACTGGCCCGGCTGAAGTAGATGATCCGTATGCTGGGCTTTGTTCGGCTTTCTTGAGGCTGACTGCCATAGGGGTGCGTGCGTATGGCGGGGGGGGTGGAGATGAAGATGACGGCGATGACGTTGAGTTTGATGGGTATGGTAATCCCAAAGCCAAGCCTCAAGAATGGAAAGAGGCAACAAGAAGACTTCTTGAAACACTTGCTCGCCAAAGACAAGAAGAAGATAAAAAAAAGAGGGATTCAAAATAATCGAGGTGTTGCCAAGGACAGGGGAGAGGGGTGCAGATTTTGCTATAGGCCTATAATATATAATAAATTATTCTTCTTTTTCACGACAAAAGATGGTTTGTTTTCACGGTTTGTTATAGGTCGGTGAATAATTTTAGAGTTTTATGTTTTTAGTTTTAGTTTAAGTATCTCAAGCAGGAAGGTGGCGACTTAATAATAGTTCTTCCGGGCTTACTCTCCTCCTAAAAAGTAATGAGAGATAGCTTCAAAAGGATCGGAATATCAAGCAATATCGGTACATTTTCGCGTCCCAAGCTGGGTTCATTTTCATTAATGTGTTCACACTCAAAAATTTTGTCACAAATTTTCGAGTGATATACAATGATATAGTCGCTGTTTACACTCAAAAATTTGGTCGCAAATTTTTGAGTGCGAGAGCTAGGTTCTGGCCAGTGTTTATAGTGAAAAGTTTGCTCACGAACTTTTTACTGTGGATAAGTCATTGCCAAGTTCCCGGAGAAGCCCTCTTGTCGCTTGCTGTTGATCAGTGAGGCACGAGAGAAGATAAGAGAAAATCCTGACACATACTAAATTAATTTGCACACCGGCAGCGCTCTCCCCGCTGGTGTCTGGTCCAAAGTTTTACTTCTGTAAATGGTTGCTTGGTAACAGTAGGACCTGATCTAATTGGAGGGAAGAGATTGATATAAGGTCGCACAATAATACTTTTGCGACGTTGCGCTTTAGGAAAAAGAGTAGTGCCCAAGTCTGAACCAGGTGGTGAGATTTCTGAATAATCATTTTGCTGGTGGTTTTGTTTGATCTGTCTCCTTGGGGATCTTCCCTAAGTTTGGGCGGTGCCATACTTTTTGACTTCCGAAGAATTCCCGAAACACCTGCGGAATTTTCACTCGTTTCTCAGACCCTTTCATTCTTTGGCAAGATGAATGTAGAAAGGTCAAGGTCGGTCGTTAAAAAGCCTTCCTAGGGCATTCTACGAGGTCAGCTGTTTTCGTTCTTCCATCTTGTCCCAGATTCTTTGAAAAGCTTTTTGAGAAACGATTGGCAGTTCGATTTTTGTTACCATCCAAACAATATCAGCTGTGAGCCACATCAGATCTCCAAATTCAGTTTTGGCATGATGGCGACAGGTTCCGGTGGTGCGGTTGTGTTTCCAGTAAGTTCTTTTTCCTTTTACCCAGAGATAAACAACTTCCACGACATGCAAGTGCCAAGCGATAATTCTCGGAGTGAGGCGACTGTGCCACTGATCATATTCTGGAAAGAAACTCTCGTGAATAGCGCGGACGGTAATCCTTTTGTTCCTTTGTTTGGCCATTCGTGTAAGTATACTTCAAAAACTCAGATCTGAGTTTTTCAGTAAAAGGGTCTACATCCCAAATAACAATGTCGCACAATATTGACAGGCGATGTCCATGGTCGTATTCTTGGTATAAGTTAAAATTTTATCTCGCAACAACAACTACTATAAGCCTATGTCAGTTAATCCGTCAGACAAACACGATGAGCCGTCAAACCAGGGTTCCACTCCCCTACCCGGTGGTCGGCTTGGCGGTCCGATTGGCGTGTTAATTGAAGATTTTTTAGGTTATCTTCTGGTCGAGAAGAATGCGTCACCTTTAACGATTCGGGACTATCGCCATTACCTGAGACGCTTCTTGGACTGGTTGATAAAGTCCGAGGGTGAGAGCTGTAAGGTTCAGGATATAAACTTACCGACAATTAGAAAATATCGGCTCTATCTTGCTCAGTACACGGACTCTAAGAATAGGTCTTTGTCTCGGGTGACTCAGTCTTATTATGTTATTGCCATCCGGGCGTTTCTCAAATGGTTAACGAAAAATGATTACAATGTTCTTTCGCCCGAAAAAATAGAATTGCCCAGGGGGGAGTCTCATAGTCTAAAGTTTTTAGATCGCGATCAAGTGGAGCATCTCTTAAGTCAACCACTACCCTCGACGCTTGATGGCGCCAGGGACAAGGCAATTCTTGAATTATTATTCTCCACGGGCTTACGGGTGAGTGAATTGGTTTCTTTAAATAGAGACACGGTTAATATCGAGCGGAGGGAGTTTGGAATTATCGGGAAGGGACGAAAAGTTAGGGTGGTTTTTATTTCTGACCGGGCGGCGCAGTCGCTTGAGGGGTATCTGGCGATGCGAAAAGATCAATGGACACCACTCTTTATTAATTTTCGTGGTCTAAAGGGAGACATAGAGAAGGTGATCAAGACGTTTGATGTAAATGAAAGCGAGAAACATCGCTTAACTTCGCGAAGTATTCAACGGCTGGTTGAAAAATACGTTAAAAAGGCCAAACTTCCTATCAAAATTACTCCCCATGGCTTAAGGCATTCGTTTGCAACGGACCTATTACAGGCAGGGGCTGATCTTCGAAGCGTCCAAGAAATGCTTGGCCACAAAAACGTAGCGACTACCCAAATATATACCCACGTCACCAACCGACAGCTTAAAGAGGTCCATAAACAATATCATTCCGGTAATAAATAAGAATGTTGATGCTTCAGGGAGGGGCTCGTGGCTCGAACTCTCGCTGATAACTCTCCACTTCTTTAAATGGAAGTAATACTTTAGGAAAATTGATATCCACAGTGAAATTAATAATCACACTTTAGCTTGGGTGTCCGGTGAAATGTGACAAGTTTTACTCTGTCCGTGAGAAAAGAACCATTAACAGGTGATCGAAAAAGGTCTGCCTTTTTTCTCTAACAGGATTGTTTTGGGCAATCTGGCTACTTAGAAGATTACTGTTAAATACGCTGTCCTCCCCCGATCTGCGGTCCAATTCGATCTTGTGTATATAAAAGGTTCTTTGCTGTTTATTTAAGTTAGGAAGATTCATAGGCAGGACGAAAGAGTACTACTATATGATAACTGGGAGATAAGATATATTCTGTGAGATTGACAACAATTTTTGAGGTATCTCTTATTCTTAACTGTTTAGTTTGTCAGCAAGTGCTCCTTCTTCCTTGGATAAGGATTCGTCTTTGAACGTATAATCTATTTCTTCTTTAGTAAGCCACTCGTTTTTTTCCATTCGCTTAACTATCTTTTCAATATTTTCGATTCGGATGCTTATGATCTCACTTATTCGGTCGACTTCTTTTTTGTGTTGTTCGTAATAGCCGGGATATGCTTTTAGGCTTTGCCACCCAGGTTGAATTTCTCTTAGACGAAGCAGGGCCTGCTTCCAGTTGTTGATCGTTTCTTTTTTGTAATCAGGCGGCTTATAGCCGGCAAGATGTTGGACAATTATTTGGGTAGGGCAACCATTTATTTGGCCTTCAAGTTCGGCGACGGCAAAATCTTGATATTCTCTATTTAAGAGAAATTTTTTTGAATCGGCAAATTCAAACTGATTTTCAATTAATTCTTGAGCATCATAATAGCCTTGGATCGGCGATTCGCCGGTGACGATATTGAAATAACCAGCTTGCTCCATAGCTTTCTCCATGGTCAGACCGCTCTTGGTTGCGTCGAAAGAAAAATCATCGTATTTTAAAATGGCTTTTGCTCGCCGCAAAGCAGAGTCTTCGAGCTTAGGTTGATATTTTAAAGTCGGTACTTTGGCCTCTTTCCTTTTGGCGTTTAGCAACTTAAGAAATTCATCTTTATCTAATTTAATTTTGGCGCTGTCGCTCAGATCACCGCCGGTATTTCTCCAGTATTTGTCCAAATTATCTTTTTGTTTTGCAAGCGGGATCACAAAGTGGATATCGTCATAAGCGACCAGTTGCAATTCGTGTCGTGAGTCAAGGCTGCCCTTCCGGTTGTCGCCCATGACAAACAGCTTGCCCTGGGGAATAGTGACTTTTATACATTCAGATAGATACGTTCCGCCAAAAGTGGAACGTGCGCGCGAGATATAGGGCTCATCTAACGGTTGGTTGTTAAGGACAACCAGCCCGTCTCTTATTTCCAACTGATCACCGGGAAGGGCGATGACCCTTTTTACAAATCCAGCCTCTTGCCCGTCATCTCTTTTGGTAATCTCTTTTGTTTTGTTATTTTCAAACTCAACGATATCACCACGGCTGATGGTATAGTTTAGGAAACGTCTTCCCCAAAAAGGAATGCCGTTGGGATAAGGAAGCATGCCGGGGTGACCGACAATTTCTTTTGACTGTTCCTTGATTGTTTTGCCGGTGCCCTTTGGAAATGTTGGGTACATCGATCCTGTCCCGGCGATGGAGACTTGTTGTTCAATAAAGCCATAGCGGTAACCCAGGTAATAAGCGGTGCCGTAATAACCGCCGACCCAGAGCGGTAGTACAAAGCCAAAGATTACGACCAGTTCAACAGCAACGCCCAATACAGGTAGACTGAAGAAGCCCTTTTCTTTTACTGCCCTTATACCATCCCTGATTACTTTGATGAGGAGGAAAGATGGAAGAAATAATAAAATAAAGGGCGAGGTCAGCGCAAGAAATAAAATCCTTTTGATCGACGGAATCACCACTACTTTATTATAAAAGAAGTCTTATCGACTGGCTACTTTTGGAAAAACATCCGGCTGAAGGCAAGCCCCTTTTTAACCAGATCAACCTTGAAATTTTCATTTACCCCGTGCATGTTGCAGTCATCGTTCCCAAGAGAGATCGACAACGCATCAACTCCCAGTATTTCTTTGGCGCTAGAGACGAACGGGAGTGCTCCCCCGACATATTTAATGATCGGCTCTTTTGCGTATACTGTTTTTAGCATTGCCCTTACTTCTTTGGCCTTGGGCGATTGGATATCAATCTTTACGGGATTATGGGGGCCATGAACACTTATTTTGAAGTCAACATATTTGGGAGTGTTTCGCTTAACATAAGTCTGGAAGGCCTTTAAAATATCTTTGGGTTTTTGTGATTTAACAATTCTGAAGTTTATTCTCGCTTCGGCCGTTGCCGGAACAATATTGGCGTAGCCGACATCGATGTAGCCGGCTTTAAAGCCGGTAACTTGAATCGTTGGCCGCAGACCGGTTTGAGTGTAAAAATCCAGACCTACTTCAGGGAGAAGAACTTTGGTACCTACCAGTTGCCTTGATTTTTCCGGGGTCGATATGGCCCGATTATTTCTCCTTTGAAAATCGGTTATGGGATCGACACCTTTGTAAAAGTCGGGAATAGTAATTTGGTTCTTAGCGTTATAGAGCTTTGCGATAAACTTGGATAACTCATGGATAGCGTTGGGGACAGCCCCGCCGGCGAGTCCGGAATGAAGATTGTTCTTTGCCGTGGTGAATTGCAGGGTTAGGTTAAAACCACCTCGAAGAGAGGCTTCGAAGGTAGGGTTCGTTCCGACGATTTCCCCATCTGAGACTAAAACATAGTCTGCCTTCAAAAGTTTTTTATATCTTTTAAAGATATTCTGCCAGCTGGATGCTCCTGTTTCCTCGTCGCCTTCAATTAGTATTTTAATGTTGAATTTAAGCTTCTTGGTTTTAATTAGTTCGAAAATGGTAAGGAGGTGGATCAGGTTTTGGCCTTTGTTGTCGACGACTCCCCTACCGACAAGCCTGCCTTGTGTTTCTGTAAGAGTAAAGGGATCGCTGGTCCATCCATCGGTGATCTTTGCCGGCTGAACATCGTAGTGACCATAGACAAGGACGGTTTGGGCTTTGGGGGAAACGGTGAATGTCCCAAAAGCCAAGGGGTTGGCGTCTTTTTCTTTTAATAGCTGAACCTTGAACTTGTTTTTTTTAAGTAGGGTTTGCAGCCAGTTAATGGTTTTGTTTACTTCCGGCTTAAATTGAGGGTCAGTCGAAATGCTTTTGAAACCCACGTACTGGCTGAGAAAAATTTTGTAGTCCTCAAAACTTTTATTCATGTTTATGTTTTCAGCTGACCAAGCTCGTCAAAGTGTTCATATGTTTTGAATTCATTTACCTTATGCGATTTTACCCCATCTTCAGTATTTCGTCTAAAGTATCTTTGCTAACATACATATATTTCGAACTTCTTTTAAGGGCAGAATAATCATCACCGGGAATGTGGAGTTTTCCCTTTGACTCTTTTTTCAGAAGGGATAAAAGTCGTTCGTTTCTTTGCTCGAACATGCCGGCATTTCCAAACTTCTTTGGATCTATTGCTATCGTTAAGATACCGTTATCGGCATGATACTTCCCATTTTTATTTTGGATTTGGTAACCGAGAAGCGATCCGGCGAGCATTTCCATCGCCAAAAGTAATCCGAAACCCTTATCTCCTCCCAAGGGCAATACGGACATGGTCTCGCTGAGAATATTAGTCAATTTGCCTTCGTTGTTAAGCCCTATTGATTCCTGTAATTTATAAATTGAAGCTTCTTCCATCTGCTTCTTTTTGCCGCCGGAGATGGCAGTGGTACTTGAATCATAAAGAAGTCGAAATTGACCACAGGGAATTCCGATGGCGATAGGGTTTGTTCCAAACAAAGGCTTACGTATTTTTGTTGGTGAGGAAAATGGAACATCAACATACATAAAGCTGATGCCGATATATCCCAGGTCCACTAATCTCTTTACAAGGTACCCAGCTTTCAAAAAGGATGTGTTGTTTTTTATCCCTACAATGCATACACCCATTTTATTTGTTTTTTTTGTCAAAATGTTTATCACGGTTTGTGCAACGCTATGAGCAAACCTTCCGCCGGCATCAACCGTCGCAATATTTCCATTGATGCTCACCTCAATTGGAGTTTTTACTTGTTCTTTGTTATATCCAACTAATCGTTTAAAAACTTTTAGGCCGATCTGATTTTTACCGATAAGTTCGTTATTAATAAATTCAGTCACTACTTCTCTGGCTTCTCTATCGCTATATCCAAGAGGTTTTAGAATCCTAACTAGACGCCTCTGGAATGTTTCGGTCTCAACTCGAAGTTTTTTCATAGACGGCGATAGATTTTAGGTTGGGGTTTCTTGTTTCAAAGGCGTCATTTTCTATCGAATATAAAGGGTTATGCTCCCCAAGTTGTTTTCCACTGAGAATTGTTGGCTTGAGAACACCGTTTTTGACCAGGGCGCCTTCGCCTACCCAGAATTGCACCGCTGACGAATGAAAACTTCGATAAGGAATAAACGGTTTGTTTCCAGAAATTGTTTTTCGGTGAACCAAAAAAATTCTCTCTTTAGTTTCGAAATAATCCAATGTGAAGCAGGTCCGGACATATGCTGTGTGGAACATGGCTGATTCGATAATCTCACCGTCAGAAGGGTTTACTTTTTGCAGGTTTCGTTTCGCCCTCTCAATGGCGGCCTTGGCTAGTTCTTGATTTTCGGAGAGTTTCCATTCGGTTTTTATCTTTTCAATTTCTTTGCTTATATTATTTTTAAATTCGTGATGATCAACGATATCTCCATACCGAATTGTTTTAATTGTAACGATGTTGCTTAAAGACGGCTGAAAAAGACTAACAATTTCTTGGAATGATTCAATATACCGACTGACGTCGTCGGAGCTTATATCGTTAAGTTCTGTTAAAAGAATATCTTGGAGGACATATTCTAAAACGACACCGAAGGGATATATTTCCGCAATCTTGATTAATGTATCAAGCATGAATTTAACATTTAGAATCTCAGCCCAATTGGCGTAGATTCTTGAAGGCACATTTTTCCCTTTGTAACTCCCGAACGTAATATTTACGGTCAATGGTTGTTGAAAGACAAAGCAATTTCTGATCGTTTTTCTGATTTGATCTTTTGTTTCTTGGCTGACACAGCAAAGCAGGTTATTTGAACGGAGAAGCAGCCTTAAAGAAGCTTCAACTGGATGTAGCCGCCTTAACTTTGGGGTTGTCTCTATCCCCCTTGGTTGGATAAGTGATTTAACGAGTTGATGAGACATACTTTTTTAAAATTTACGCAAGGGTCGACGGGTTGCCAACCCTTGCGTGCAACCCTAATCGGGTGGGTTCCCGTCGCGGGAACCCGACCCGTCAGGGTCGCTGTCCGACCCGGTGTCATCCGGGTCGTTTGGGCCCCGAAGGGCCCAAAGCTTTCTGGCCATTTTCTCACCTCCTTTCTTAGTAAATTTCCCCCTCGCCGTTGAGGGGGAGGTGAGAAGGTCCAGATGACTGGTGCCCATACTGCTTTGTGGCAGCTGATATCACCGCTCCCACACGCTGTTAGGTGATATCACTGAGCGCCAGCCATCCGGAAAAAATCCTTTATAAAAACAAAAACCAACCCTTTTGGGTTGGCTGGTTTAGGATTTTTTCTTTTTCTAGTTTATTTTATATCGCTCCTCCCAAACCAGCTTTCCTACCCATAATCGGGAGGATAAAGCGGGTAATGTAGAGGAACCAGGAATTCATTGTGATTATTCTATTGGTCACGGGTGATCTTTGTCAAGGCTCCGCTTAAAGATGAATGTCGCCCAATTTAACCAATACATCGCAATATTCTTGAAGAGATTTTAAACTAACCCATTCCGCGTCGGTATGCATCCCGCCGCCGCTCGGCCCAAAGTTAACAGCCGGAATGCCAATTTTAGAAAAATAGCGGGAATCAGCAGCATAGTGTTCTTTATAAAGAATTGGTTTCTTTCCTGTCAGATTACCGACTAAGGCTTGTAAGGATTTTATCGGCTTAGAGGTCGGATCGCTATTTAGGGGAATTTCGTTGTTTACCATCTCCCATCGATCTCCCCCGAGGGCTTTTAGGTTTTTTACAAGTTTGACCGATGATTCTTCTGGCACATACCTTATATCTAGTGCAACATAACAGTCTCCGGGTACCTTATTAAAAGCATCACCGCCGGAAATCATCCCGATATTGATAGTTGTTTTCCAAGATGCCGCTATGGGATTAGGATATCTTGATACAAGTTTCTGAATAAAATCGGAGGCTTTCTCAACGGCGTTTACCCCTTCCCAAGGACGAGCTCCGTGAGCGGATTTACCTAAAAAGTGAACTTTTGTTTCGATAATACCTTTTGTCGCATAGCAAATATTAAATTCTGTCGGCTCTCCGCTTATAACCAACTTTGGCCGCAGGTTGATTGTTTTTAAGATATATTCCGTTCCACTGTGGCCTCCGGTTTCTTCATCTCCTGTTATTAATAGTGCGATCTTATTTTTAGGTTTAGTATGTTTTAACTTTTCAAGCGCAACCATCATTGCTCCTATTGCTCCTTTCATGTCGACCGCTCCTCGTCCATATAATTTATTTCCCAGAATCATTGGCTGAAACATTTCATCATGTGCCGGAACAACATCGACATGTCCATGCAGAATGATATCTGGAGCAAATAGTTTTTTAGAGGAACCGCTTAAAAGGCAAGATCGGATACCATTGCAAGTAAACGGCTCGATGTCGAAATCGTGAGTGGCAGCCCACCTTTCTATATATGAAAAAGCCCCTTCAAACTCATCTGTAGCCCCAGCTACAGTCCTAAAACATAAAAGTGTTTTAGCGACTGATAGTATATTACTGTCCATTTCATTTTCTTTCGGTTGAGATTGTTGGGTTTTCATTTTCTTTTGTTATCTTACCAAGGACGATAAAATATTCCCACTCGCCGCCACCTCGTCTGGTAACTGTGATCGTTGTTCCACATCCTTCTTAGTTCAATTATTTTGTTTAATTAGGACAAATTATCCGCATACATCACCACTGTCTCTTCGTAAAGCCATCGCCTTTTTCCTTTGGTCGCTTCCGTCGTCCCCGTCAAGCCGTCGTTCGGGGTCTGCTACCCAACCGATCGCTATTTTTCCTAAGGCATCGGTTGAAAGGAACTTGAAATATTCCAGCCTACGTAGATACTGAATTACCTGCCACAGAGAATTTAATTCGACTCCATCAAGAGTCGTTGGATATTTTTCCTCACGATTTCCGTTTTCTTGCATATATATCCATTAAAAAACCTCCCATCTCTGGGAGGTCCTCTGCTATTATTTTTTTATATTATAAAAAGGATTCTCCCAAATCAGCCTCGCCTCCGACAAGGAGGGCAATAAGGCTAATAAGGAAAATCACCGAATTCATTAAAAGTATAATAAATCGTTTTAAACTTTTGTGTCAACAAGTAGTCATAACCACTCCCCTATTGCTTAGCTTACATTTTTCCGCAAGACCTAAATTTTCCGATAGTGTATCGAAGCATATCAAGGGATTAAGGGTTTATCCTCCACTAGCCCCTTAAGGTTTCTATTTATGAAACTCTTTGTTTTTCCCAGTACTTCGGTGTAGAATAACTCACGTGCTTGAAAAAGCGGTCGTTGGTTTGCGCTCGCTAGTACTTACAATCTCCCTCGCCCTATCTTCCCTGAGCCCATCTGGGTTTGCGTGGACAGAGGAACCGATTCCTTCCCCAGCTCCTGCGCCTGAGCTATCCCTTGCGTTGGCAAGTAAACCAACACCTACGGAAACACCGACACCCACTCCGACCGTGACTGCTACTCCAACCCCTACCGTCACCCCGTCTCCCACTCCCGGTAACCCATCCTGTAGTGATATCCGACCGGATCTTTTAGAAGCGTATCGGGTGGATCCTGTCGCCAATGGCACTTACGACGTCTTATTAGCCGATGGTTCAACTCAATACCTGACTCTGAGTGATGTCTCGGCCGATGAAGGGGACAAGTCTTTTGATTGGCTCTCAACTTTCGGGGTTGATGCCGTTATCGTCAAGGGTGGACCAAGCGCTAATATCTACCAGTACGCTGAGGCATTCGGGGACAACAATCTGCAAGCCCCGGGGAATGCCGGTCTTAGCCATGCTTCTTTCTGTTACGATGTAGATCCCACCCCGACACCGACTCCGACAGAGATACCGACACCGACTCCGACGGTAACACCTACTCCTGCACCTACGGAAACACCAACGCCGACGCCGACAATTACTCCTACACCGACCCCTACGTCCACACCAACGGAAACTCCCACACCTACACCAACAGAAACCCCTACACCAACGCCCACGCCCACAGAGACTCCAACCCCGACGGTTACTCCAACTCCTACCCCAATTGTTACGCCTACACCAACTCCTACGGAAACACCCACCCCAACTCCGACACCTACCCCAACCCCTACGCCCACAGAGACTCCTACTCCCACGCCTACACCCACAATTACACCTACACCTACTCCGACCCCGACGCCTACCCCCACGGTAACCCCAACACCAACACCTACTATTACACCGACTCCAACAATTACTCCTACGCCTACTCCCACTGAGACTCCAACTCCAACTCCGACGCCAACCCCCACCCCAACACCGACGGTTACTCCTACCCCTACACCAACAGAAACACCGACACCAACACCCACTGTGACACCGACGCCCACACCGACGGAAACTCCAACGCCCACGCCGACTGTGACCCCGACCCCTACGCCCACGGTGACACCTACTCCCACGCCAACAATTACCCCTACACCTACTCCGACTGAGACTCCAACTCCGACGCCAACACCGACAATTACGCCTACTCCCACACCTACCGTTACCCCCACGCCTACACCCACAATTACACCTACACCTACTCCGACCCCCACACCTACACCTACAGAAACTCCTACACCGACTCCTACACCGACTCCAACTGAAACTCCTACACCTACGCCTACGGTGACTCCTACTCCAACACCGACCGAGACTCCAACTCCTACCCCAACGGAAACACCTACGCCTACACCTACGGTGACTCCTACGCCTACACCCACTGAGACGCCAACTCCGACACCCACGGTTACACCTACGCCGACTCCAACTGAAACACCTACTCCAACACCGACCGAGACTCCAACTCCTACCCCAACGGAAACACCTACTCCGACACCAACCCCTACACCAACCGTTACTCCCACGCCTACTCCAACTCCGACTGTGACCCCTACACCTACGCCGACGGTTACTCCCACCCCGACACCGCCTCCGAATTGTGTGGTTTATGATTCACTGAGCTCTATGCCAAGTTGGAATAGTGCCTGGGATGCTCCATGGGGTTCACCTGCAAGTTGGAGTACACCAAGCTTCTTATACGCCTACTTGAATAGTTCCGGTTCTTCGGCGAGAGTTAAAACTTACAGCATTTCTCCCGGAAGTACCTACAGTATCACCGTTTCCATGAAGGGCGATCCGGGGCTGAATTACTGGACTGAAGTTGCCTATAGACTCGGGGCGTATTCTGCCTTCGACTTTGATAGCAGCCCCTTCAATTGGGTATATGTAAATAAATTCGACGGATTCGGCTCTTATCCTAATGGTAACGGCGGTGTCTGGCAGACATATAGTCGAACCATCGATACAGGAAGCAGTACCTCTGTTTCAGTTGGTTTTAAAGCAGGAATGTCCTCAGGCTATTACCCCGGTGGTAATTGGAGGGATTTAGCTATCTGTTCTTCCTCTACACCAACTCCCACGCCTACTATTACCCCGACGCCGACTCCAACGGTGACGCCTACCCCGACCTTGACACCCACACCAACACCGACGGTAACTCCTACTGTAACTCCGACACCAACGCCAACCGTGACCCCTACTCCCACCCCATTTACTGTTGTACGTCCTAAGGGTATGGCGGTAGACACTCTTCGTAACCGACTGTATGTGGCTTCGGCTGACCTAGGTCGAGTCGATATCTGGGATGAGATTCAAAAACTGACGATAAGAACAATAAAAGTTGGTTTACGGCCGTGGGGTGTGGTTTATGTTAACGACAGAGTCTTTGTCGGTAATAGCGGCGGCACTACTGTTTCCGTAATCGACGCACGGTTAATGCTAAAAGTAAAAGATATTAAGCTAGATGATCCGTTATCGCCGATACAATGTGCAGGTTCTCCGACTAATATGGTTGCGAATAACGCCACAAAAAGAGTCTATGTGGCCCTTTATGGTCCCGGCCGAGTTGCCGTTATCGATGCTGTTAGCAACACCCTGGTCGGCTGTCTCAGTACAGATTCCGGCTCATTCGGTGTCGCTGTCAACCCCAACCTGAACCAGCTTTACGTTTCTAACAGGGATGGTAAAAACATCAAAATATTCGATATCAGCTCAAATCCCGGACAACTGATCCAAACTTTCTCAACCGGTGGTGTACCGTTTTACATCCAGGCAAACCCTACCACTAACGAAGTCTATACAATGGTTGCTTTTGATTCTGATTTTGATATCCCCAGCACGCTTTATGTACTGAGTGCCGACCCTAGCGGAGTAACCTTTAAAACCTCAACGGTTTTGGGTGATACCGGCGATGGTGGTGAAATACGAGTTAGTCAACAAACGGGAAAGATCTATATTGCTGCCGAACATGACAATCAACTACTGATTGTCGACCCAAGTACCTACGCGGTAGTCGGTCAACAGTTTGTTAACAGTCCGTTTGGAATGGCGGAGAACTTCAGTCTTGGTCGCATGTATATCGGTAACCATCTAGCCAGCAGCGTTACCATCGTTCCAAATAATCTTTAAGAAGAAATACAGCCCCTTTAATCAGTCGGGGCCGGGACCAGCTTTGAAATGACTACAATCCGAAGCGTTCTTCCGTCTTCGGTCTCGATTTCGGAGGCGTTGGAAAGTTTTTGCCATTGCTGGAGGTAGTCAGAGAGAAAAGCTTGATTTTCCTTAATTCCCTGGCGAAGGTCATTGACCTTCTCCGCCAGAATCATCACCGAAGGTTGTTTTAAAAGTTGTTTTTTGGTGGCTGCCCGAATTCTGGCTGCCTCTTTGGCTAATTTGTCGTGCTCTATATACGTCTCATCGTTTTTAAATGAATCTTCAAACATCTCTCTTTGCAGTTTTAGCTCGTCCTTAAGTTTTTCAATTGAAGTGAGAGTGGTTTTAATCAACTGTTCAAGATTAAGCATTTCAGAGACGGCCTTTTGATTGGAGGGGGAAGCGGAACTTTCAGCCACTATTTCGCCGTCGACTATTTTCGGGTCGTCCTTCGGGTCCATGTAGAGATACGGTACTTAAATTTCAATCTTAAATCAAGTGCAAGTTGAAGGGATTAGGGCGGAAGCTCTCTTATCTAGTATAGCCCACAAAAACCTGCCCCCACCAAGGGTGCAAGTTCAGATAACTACCAGATTCACCAAACAATATCTTAATGGCTAAAGTAAGCGCCGTAGCCGGCTGGATTACCAAGTGCAAACGAGGTGTGGCCGCTACTTGGGTCAGTTCCTTGGTCCATAATGACCGCAAATTGGCCCCATATGCCATAAGCCCCATCTGGGACCAAACTAGGGTCATCTCCGACCCAAACGATTTTGTAATGCCAGACAACGCCTGATCCACCGGACACCTTGCCATTCCATTCATTGTCTGTCCAGGCATTATATGGCGGATGTGCCCAACCTTCAGCATTTCCTCTGTCCCATTCGGCATTCCATTTCATCACAATCCGATCGTTATTTGACCCAAATCCGTAAGAGGGACAAACCGCTTGGTCGATGCCCTTTTTGGTGCACCACTGCAGAAGGGTGCCGTTAAAGAGCCTCGCCGTTAGGTTGTAGCCGTTGGCATCAAATCCTCCTGCCGCCAGTGCCGGAACGACCATGGCTCCCAGCATAGCTATGCCCGATGCGGCGCCTATTAATACTTTTTTAAAATTCATTTTTTGGCTTAATACGTAAAATGCGTTGGTAATTTTAACGTTTAGACAATAAATAAAACGTCCACATAAGGGCATTGGCCACCTTTCTTCTTGATAAACCGCGATGTCGGTAAAGTGCTGGTTTTCGTTGCCCAAACAATCCCTCAAGATGATTAGTGTGGGACACGGAGTTTGGATAGGAGATAAAAACGAAGAGTTGATCCGCGGCATTTATTACATGTTTCCAGGCATATCTTAAATTCCGATGAGTGTACCACCAGTGCTTGCCATATCGGCTTCTTTGATTTAGGGTTTCCCGATGACGGTATTGCCAGATATTAAATGCTTCCCACCAAAGGTTGGGCTCCGACGGTAGTTTTAACCGTTGGGAGCCGTTTGACTAACTCCGCCAATTCCCGACCGGCCAAGAGCTTGGGGCTGGTAGTCAGAAGTGTCCCCACTCTCATTTGGATATGAACTAAACACCGTTGACCGCGAGCTTCAGGAAAAAGCATTTTGTGGGCTAAAACCAATCCCTTCTTGCCGTCGGTGGTGTATCCAGTAACGGCGAGCTTTCCCAGTGGTTTTAAGTGTTCAATTGCCGATTCAAAACACTCTTTGTAGTGGAAGGAAACTGCCAGAGGGTGCTTTACTCCAGTTGCCTTAGTGACAAATAAACAGCCCCAGTGTTTAAAGTGGGTGGCGTCAGTAATTAGCCAGCATGGCTCAGGAATAATAGGCGACAGAATTGGCGGAGCCTGGTTAAACGCCCTGGATATTTTGCGTCTTACGGTATCGGGGTGGACACGATATGTTCCGGCCAGCTGGTGACAGGTGTCACCGTCGATTAAGTATTTTTTGATAAGACCATAAGCCAATCTGGATTTCTCCCGGGACCTGGTTCTGCCACAAACACAGCATTTCCACCTTGGGGTACCATTTCTGTGCTTTCCCCAACGAATTAATTTGCATCTTCTACACTCCACCCCTACCTTTTACCAGACTGCAGGAGTTTATGGGAAAAAACTCCCGTACCAAGTTAGGTCTTTGTTACCGAATAATCGTCCACTTTTACCAACGCAAAATACTAATTAACTCGTTTTTCAAACACACGATCTTGTCCTACTCCGATGTTGTCTTCTTTTCAAAAAACAATCCTGGACTGTTATCCTGTAATCCTGTTCTCCTAATTCCTAAGATCTTTAATCCTACTTACTCTTCACCGTCTCCGTTGTCTCTTCCTCCCCGCCTTCTCGTAAAAGACAGGTTACCGCCGCCACGCTATCATCTTTACTTTGGAAACGCATTAAAATTACCCCTTGGGTGGCTCGCGAAAGCTCGGGAATATTCCTTAAAGGAAGCTTAATTACTTGGGCGTTTCTACTTGTTAAGACGACTTCATCATATGTCTGATCGACCATCTGCAGCGCAACTACCTTTCCTGTCTTTGGCGTTACTTGAGCAACTTTCACCCCCTGGCCACCTCGGTTCTGAACCGGGAACTGGCCAATCGGTGTCCTTTTTCCGATTCCCTTCTCCATCACCACGAGAATGTCTCTAAAAACTTTCTTCCGTTTATCCTCCGGCACCGTCATTTTTGGTGGGAATGACTCCATGCCGATAACGTAGTCTTCTTTGCCCAAAAGGATTCCCCTTACACCCATCGTATCTCTGCCGGTTGGCCGGACATCTTTTTCTTTAAACTTGATTGACTTGCCCTCATGGGTTGCCAGGAGAATGTCATCTTCGCCTGAAGTTGTCCTTGCCCAGACCAGCTCGTCACCCGCTTCCAGTTTAATCGCAATCAGTCCCGAAGTACGTATGTTTTCATAATCAGCAATAGCGGACTTTTTAACCGTTCCTTTTCTGGTTACTAGTAGTAAATATTTCTGGCCTTCGTGTTGCTTAGGGTTGATTGCCAAAACCGATTGAACCGTTTCGTCTTGCTCGGTGTTAATTAAATTTACTAAGGCTTGACCCTTTGACTGTCTGCTCCCTTCCGGTAATTCCCAAGTTTTTACCTTAAAAATTCGACCCTTGGAGGTTAAAAAGAAAAGGTCATCGTGGGTCGTTCCCGCAACCAGGTGGGCAATTTCGTCTTCTTCTTTGGTTTCCATGCCCATCACTCCCTTGCCCCCTCGATGTTGTGCCTTAAAAACCGAAGGGTTTTGCCGCTTGATATAACCGGTGCCGGTGATGGTGATGATTGTTTCCTCAAGCGGGACGAGATCTTCTTCGGAAAATTCGCCGATAGGAGATTTGTAGACTTTGGTTCGGCGCTCATCGCCATATTTTTGTTTCAGTTCCGAGAGCTCGTCGCCAACTGCAACCAAGATTTTTTCAGGATGTTTAAGTAGATCTTCTAAAAAGGCGATCACCTTCATCACCGCTTTATATTCGTCTTCAATTTTTTGTCTTTCCAGTGCGGCCAAACGCCTTAGCTGCATATCCAAGATGGCTACTGATTGAAGTTCGGGCCCTGGCTCGGTTTTGCTTTAAGTCATAAATTGACCGGCGGACAACTACTTGTTGTCGGTGTTTGACAAACTCCACAATCATCTGTTTTAGGGTCAATGTTTGGGGTGTCTGGTCAACCAGAGCGACAAAGTTTGCCGGGAATGTTGTCTGAAGAGCGGTATGTTTGTAAAGGTTGTTTAAAACAGATTTGGGTCTGGCGTCGCGTTTTAACTCTACCACTACTCTGATGCCTTCTCGGTCTGATTCGTCTCTTAGATCTGATATCCCTTCGACTTTTTTATCTTTGACCAGCTGGGCGATTCTGGCTACCATTTCCGCTTTATTTACCTGATATGGAATTTCCGAGATAATTATTTGTGACTTTCCTCCTTTACCCTCTTCAATTTCTGCTTTGCCTCTCATGACAATTCTGCCCCGGCCGGTCGCATAAACTTCCTTTATTTGATTGGCGTCATAAATGGCTCCTCCGGTTGGGAAATCGGGTCCCTTAATAAATTGAACGAGGTCGTCCACGGTTGCCTCGGATTCAAAACTTACTTCTGTCGGAGTGACTAAATCCAGCTTTTTTGTGTCTTTGCCTTCAAAGCTTATTTTCGGGATGTCAAAGACATCTTTGACAGTTTCGGTTGATGTTGATTCCTCTTGGTGTTTATTGATTATGGCCTTACCGTGCCCAATGGCATATGAGACCGCGTCTATAACCTCGGTTAAATTGTGCGGTGGAATTTTGGTGGCCAAGCCGACGGCGATACCCTCTGAGCCCATAAGTAAGAGATTCGGCAGTTTTGAAGGCAGATAGGTAGGTTCATTTAGGGTGTTGTCAAAGTTTGCGGTCGTATCAACAGTTTCTTTATTTATATCGGCCAATATTTCCTCGGAAATTGCGGCTAATCTGACCTCCGTGTACCTCATGGCGGCGGGACTGTCACCATCAACCGAGCCAAAGTTTCCTTGACCATCCACCAGCATGTAGCGCATCGAGAAGTCCTGAGCCAGTCGGACGAGAGCATCATAGACGGGGATGTCTCCGTGTGGATGATACTTTCCCAAAACTTCTCCGACCACCTTGGCCGATTTTGTATATTTGCCGCTGTGATGGAGTGACATCTGCTCCATGGCATACAAAATTCGCCGATGGACAGGCTTTAATCCGTCTCGAACATCGGGGAGGGCTCGTTGGACAATTACCGACATCGCATAGTCCAAAAACGACTTCTCAATTTCTGCCGTTATCTCTACCTGGTTGACTTTGCCGATGGGATTGCCTGGATTTTCTTCAGTCATATTCAGCTATTTTGACCCTTTCTCGCCAATCCTCCAAAATATCTTCCATCATTTGACCGAAAGCGATGGTCGGTTTCCAGCCGGTGGTACTTTTTAGTTTAGAATCGTCTGCTTGGAGCATGGGGATATCTACCGGGCGGCCAAGCTTTGGGTCCTGGGTAATCTGGTAGTTGGTGATGTTTGAATAACTGAGTAGTGTGGTTAGAACATCATTGATTGACTTAATGACTCCGGACCCGACGTTATATACTTCACCGGACTTGCCCTTATGAGAAAGGAGATAATAAGCCTTGACCGCATCTCGGACGTCGGTCCAATCTCGTCTGGCGGCCAAATTGCCGACTTTAATGGTTGATTTTTTATCTTTTAGGAATTCCAACATGGCGATTTGATAAGCAAAATCCGAAGTGGCAAAGCCTGTCCGCCGACGAGGTCCCTCAATATTAAAGGACCGACCGACTATAATATTTAACTTTTGTTCAAAGATAAATTTTCGAATAACCGCTTCTTGAGCGGCGACGCTCCACTCATATGGTCCTGAGACTTCTGATAAATAAAACGGAGAAGTTTCTTTGAGCGGCAGGTCTGCCTGGGAAACATTTCCGTATATTGAGGCAGAAGACTCGATGATTACGCGAATTTTATTATTTCCGCCCAGAGAGGCCAATAGGTTTTGGGTTCCGGAAACATTTAGATCGTAGGCATCTTTTGGCTTGTCCCAAGCATGTCCCGGCCGGGTAAACCTCTCAAAATGGTAGATGATGTCCGGTTTTATTTCTTTAACCGCTTGCTGAAGTGCGCGGGAGTTCAGACAAGAAGCCTCTCGCAGGGTAACTTTTGAACTTAAGTTCTTAAGATGTTTAAAGTTTTTGAGAGTGGGAGTTCTGGGGGAAAACAAGCCATATATTTTTGTATTTGTTTTGGTGATTAAAAGATCAATGAGGTGGCTACCCATGAAGCCGTTGGCGTGGGTGATTAGTACTTTCATGTTTTTTAGACGATAAAACCGGTTAACAAAAGGGCGACGATGTTGGCAACTTTAATCATGGGGTTTATTGCGGGGCCGGCGGTATCTTTATAGGGATCACCGACGGTGTCTCCGGTGACGGCGGCTTGGTGGGCCAGGCTCCCCTTTCCGCCTAGGTTTCCGCCCTCGATATATTTTTTCGCGTTATCCCAGGCCGCGCCTCCGGTGGTCATGCTCACGGCCACAAATAGACCGGTAACAATTGAACCAACGAGAACTCCTCCCAGAGCGACCGGACCCAAAATGTAGCCGACAACAATCGGAATTACCACCGGTAGCAGAGCGGGAATAACCATTTGTCTAATGGCGGCTCCGGTCACAATTTCCACCGCCTTACCGTATTCTTGCTTGGCTTTGCCTTGCATGATACCTTTTATTTCTCTGAACTGTCTTCTGATTTCTTCGACTATCGTGCCGGCGGCTTTACCGACGGACTCCATCAGTAGCGCTCCAAAAAAGTAGGGCATGGCTCCGCCGATAAATAAGCCGACTAAGACCAGAGGATCTGATAGAGAGAAACTGAGAGCGTTTCCTGTCTTAGTGCTAATTTCTTGGGTATAGGCTCCAAAAAGGACTAAAGCGGCCAAGGCGGCCGAGCCGATAGCATAGCCCTTGGTTACCGCTTTTGTGGTGTTGCCGACGGCATCCAAGGCATCGGTAACTTCGCGGGTTTTCTCCGGTAGGCCTGCCATTTCGGCGATGCCACCGGCGTTGTCGGTAATGGGGCCGAAGGCGTCAATGGCCACGACAATTCCGGTTAGAGAGAGCATGGCGGCGGCGGCGATGGCCACTCCGTAGAGATTAGCCAGCGAATATGCTCCCAAGATAGCGGCACAGATAACGATGACCGGGATGGCCGTTGATTTCATGGAAACCGCCAGCCCGGCAATGATATTGGTACCGTGGCCGGAGACACCGGCTTTGGCAATCGTTTGGACGCTGCCGTAGCGTTTTGAAGTGTAAAATTCGGTAATGGCAACCATCGCTACGGTTACTCCCAGCCCTATTAAACTTGCTAAGTACAATCTTATCCACGGATAAATTAGGTTATCGGCCATCAACATCTGTGTAAGAGGATAAAAAGCCATTAGTGACAAGACAACCGCCACTCCAAGTCCTTTATATAAAGCCCCCATAATGCTATTGGATTTCCCTAACCGCACAAAGAATGTGGCCACAATTGAAGCAGCAATGGAAAAAGCACCGATCATCAGGGGAAAGCCTTGGGCGAGTGGGAAGTGGGGCAGGACAAGATTGCCCAACAGAATGGCGGCCACCATCGTGACCACGTAAGTTTCAAATAGATCGGCCGCCATACCGGCACAGTCACCGACGTTATCGCCCACATTGTCGGCAATTACGCCTGGGTTTCGCGGATCGTCTTCCGGGATGCCTGCTTCTATTTTTCCTACCATATCGGTCCCGACGTCAGCCGCCTTAGTGAAGATTCCCCCGCCGATGCGGGCGAAGATAGATATAAGTGAGGCTCCGAATCCCATAGCGGCCAGTCTTTCATTGCCACCCGGAATAAAAAGAAGCACGATGCTTACCGATAGAAGTGCCAAGCCTGCGACCATCAGTCCGGTAATGGAGCCACCGCTAAAAGCCAAGGCCAGTGCCGGCCCCAAACCCTTTTTGGCAGCTTCTGTTGTTCGGACATTTGTTCTGACAGAAACACTCATCCCGACGATTCCTGAAGCCGCCGAAAATAGAGCCCCAATTAAGAAAGAGATGGGGGCAAGGGGGCTTTTATAGAGAAAAAGGAGAATAGCCATAACCAAAATTGCCACCACCGCGATGACGATATACTGCCTTTTAAGATAAGCGTTGGCTCCTTCTAGGATTGCGCCGGCAATTTCTTGCATCTTTTTATCGCCCGCCGGCAACGCCATAATGCGCGTTACTTGCCAAAGAGAATAAACGATGGCTAAGATTCCGGCTCCCCCGCTAGTTATTAATATTGTCTGTAAAGTCATTCTTAAATCATAATTCTTAATTCTTAAATCATCTCATTAAAGGTCCAGTGTGGCCATCTTGGCGTGTGTCTGGATGAATTTCTTGCGTGGGGGAACTTCCTCCCCCATCAAAATTGTAAAGGCTTCATCAGCCGCCGCGGCGTCAGCAACCATCACTTGCTTTAAGACTCGATTGATCGGGTTCATGGTTGTCTCCCAAAGTTGTGAGGGGTTCATTTCTCCCAAACCTTTGTAGCGCTGGATGCTTGCTTTTCCACCGGGATCTTCACGCTTAAGAATGGTGTCTCTTTCCTCCTCATTATAGGCATAAAATATCTTTTGACCAATAGTTATTTTAAAAAGCGGAGGCATAGCGATATAAAGGTATCCGGCGTCAATGATCGGCCTTAGGTGCCGGTAAAAGAAGGTTAAAATTAGGATTTCAATATGTTCACCGTCGACATCAGCGTCGGTCATGGTAATAATCCGGTGGTATCGTAGCTTCTCAATATTCAATGTTTCGCCGATGCCGGTTCCCAGGGCGACGATGAGTGACTTTAGCTCCTCGTATTCTATAATTTTGTCAAGCTGGGCTTTTTCGGTGTTCAGGATCTTTCCTCTTAAAGGTAGAATTGCCTGAAACTTTCTATCTCTACCTTGTTTGGCTGAACCGCCGGCGGAATCCCCCTCGACTAAATAAAGTTCTGAAATGGCCGGATCTTTTTCTTGGCAGTCCGCTAACTTTCCGGGCAACGTCATTCCTTCAAGCGCTCCCTTTCTTAGGACGGCATCTTTGGCTGCCCGGGCGGCTAGACGAGCCTTAGCGGCGAGCAAAATTTTCTCGACAATGGCTCGGGCGTCACCGGGATGCTCTTCAAAATAGGTATCAAGGCCTTCTTTTACTACGGTCATGACCATTCCTTGAACCTCCGGATTATTTAATTTGGCTTTAGTCTGTGATTCAAACTGGATTTGCTGTGTGGGGATCTTTACATAAATCACGGCGGTGAGGCCCTCTCGCATATCATCGCCGGTTAACTCCATATCGCCGTTTTTAATGGCCCCTATTTTTTTGGTGTAGTCGTTAATTGATCTAGTTAAAGCCATTCGGAAGCCGGTGACGTGTGTTCCGCCATCAATGGTGTTGACGACATTGACAAAAGATTCCAAATTTTCGTTATAGGTATCGGTATATTGAAGAGCGGCCTCAACATCGGTATGATCAGTTTCCTTGTGGATATAAATTACCTCTGAGACCGGTTTTTTAATGCGATTAATATGAGTCACCAGGGATTTAATGCCACCCTCAAAATGGAAATGTTTTTCTTCATCAGAGCGCCGGTCATAGAAATGCATGGAAATACCACCAATAAGGTAGGCGTATTCTCTGAGCATTTGGATAATCCGTTCCTGGTCCCAGACGGTGTCTCCAAAGATGGCCTTATCGGGATTAAAAAAGGTTAGCGTTCCTGATTCTCCCTCACTAATCAGTTGTGGGGGAATCCCTTCGCTTTCGTACCATTTTTCAATGGTTGTTTTTTTGATGGTTTCCACCGGCCCGTCGGGAACACCGGTTTTATAGGTCTGAGCCCAGATCTTTCCATCTCGAAAGACGGCGACGCGCATTTGGCTAGATAAAGCATTGGTGACTGAAGCGCCGACTCCATGAAGCCCACTGCTAATTTTATAGGCTTTCTCGTCAAATTTACCTCCGGCGTGAAGCTTGGTCATGGTTAATTCGAGGGCCGAGACACCGCTCTTGTGTTTATCGGTAGGAATGCCCCGACCGTAGTCGCGAATCGAGGCGGCACCATTTTTATGAATAACAATCCAGATGTGCTTCCCGTAGCCGGCGATGGCTTCATCAATGGAGTTGTCAACAATTTCAATAAGAAGGTGGTGAAAGCCCTTAGCGTCGGTCGAACCGATATACATTCCTGGTCGTTTTCTGACCGGTTCAAGTCCTTCCAAAACCTGAATATCGCTGGCGGTATAGCTGTCTTTTTTTGCGTTTGTAGGCATTTTTTTAAGACCAAAAAATATCGGCTTTTTCTCCTCATCTTTTTTGGAAGATGGGTGTCTAAAACCGATGCACACTCTCTGATGTGAGAGTTTACTTATTCATTTTAGGTAAACTTGGCGTATTTTGCAAGCTAAATAACTGGGATTGGTCTACTTTTTTTTGCTTGGTACCTTTCACTGAATTTTTTGCGAATGATTGAGGTCTCGTATGTCTCGTAGGGGTGTCAGCCGGTAATTACATCAAGGACTGAACTGTGAAGTTAGGCTATATATAGGCATAATAATTGCCACTACAAGAAAGGCGACACCGACACCTAAAACAATAATAATCAGCGGTTCAATGGCGGAGGTCAGACCCTTGACTAAATTTTCAGATTCACTTTCAAAATACCGCGATAATTTTCCCAGGACTTCGCCAACTTTCCCGGTTTCCTCTCCCACTGAAACCATCTGCGTGACGATGGGTGGAAAAACTTCTGTTTGAGCCAAAGCGTAAGCGAGGGGGAACCCCTTTTCCACTTGGGTAGAAGCCGATTTTACCCCGTCTTCAAAAAGGATGTTTCCCATTGCCTTAGCGACAATATTCAAAGCCTCAATCATGGAAACACCGGCGCTAATAAGAAGACTCATGGTCCGAGTAAACTCCGTCATAATCATGGTCTTATTCAGACCACCCAAAATAGGCAATCTTAAGTAGAAACTATCCAGGTGGTGCCGGCCGGTGTTTGTTTTGTAATAGGCTTGATAGCCGTAAAGAAAGCCCATGGAGAGCAGCAACCATAGCCACCAGAAGTTACTTATCAGGTTTGAAAAGTTAATTAAGATTTGGGTTGGCATCGGCAAAGTCGCGCCAAAATCTTGGTAGAGCTGTGTCATTTTGGGAATAACGAAGACCATCATCACAATAATTACGAGTACCATGCCTACAATGATGATCATGGGATAGATCATCGCCCCTTTTACCTTTGACCGAAATTCTTGCTCCTTCTCCAAATTATCGGCCAAACGGGTTAATACTTCGTCAAGAAGCCCTGACGATTCGCCAGTTTTTACTAGGGCGATATAGACAGAGGTAAAGACGTCTCCATGTTTGGCCATGGCGTCTGATAAAGAGCTTCCGCCTTCGATCGATGTTTGTAAATCTGCGATTACCTCGCCGAAACGGCTAGAAAGTTGGCGGCGCAACAGTGACAGGGCGTCCGTTAACTGTAATCCGGCCGTAAACATGGTTGATAATTGTCGGGTGAAGAGGACTAAGTCGCCGAATTTGACTCTTCTGGTTAAGGCTTCATTCGCCTTTTGAAAAGGGCCTCCGCTTTCATCCTTTAAGCCGACCGGATAAAGGTCCTTCTCGCGGAGGATGCGTGCAGCCTGATGCTTATCTTGTGACTCGACAATACCTTTATATAGTTTGCCGTTAGTGTCTCTTGCTTGATATCGAAAACGTGTCATAGCCTTGTTGGGAAGACTATCGGTTGACCAAGCGCGTTAGTTCATCTGGCCTGATGGCAAATTCCCGACCGGTCTCGTATGTAATTTTCCCGTCACGAATAAGTTGTGCGAGCGAAACCTCCAAGGGGGCCATTCCCGCTTCAGAGGAGGTTTGAATAATATTATCAATAAGATGAGTCTTGCCTTCCCGGACCACAGTTTTTATAGCTGTTGTGCCTAGCATAATTTCATAGGCCAAAGTGCGCCTTCCGCTTATTTGAGGCATTAATCTTTGAGAAATTATTGCTTCCAGGGTACCGGATAACTGCATTCTTACTTGGGCTTGTTGCTGCTCAGGAAAGACATCGACTATACGGTCAACTGACTGGGCGGCGGAGTTTGTATGAAGCGTGGCAAAAACCAAATGACCGGTTTCGGCAATGGTTAAAGTGGCGGAGATAGTTTCATAATCACGCATTTCTCCCACCAAAACAACGTCCGGATCTTCTCGAAGCACCGACCTTAAGGCAACCGCCCATGAATGGGTATCCCCGTGCATTTCTCTTTGGGAGACAATGCCTTTGGAGTGTATAAAGGTAAACTCGACGGGGTCCTCGATGGTTACGACGTGGACGCCTCGGTTGTTAAGTATTTCGGCGATAATTGACGCCATCGATGTTGATTTTCCATGTCCGGTTGGTCCGGTAAAAAGAATCAATCCTTGCCTAAGCTGAGCCAATTGATGGCAGATAGGCGGCAAGCCTAAGGAATCTACGGAGGGGATTTCGGTGGGGATCCATCTAAACGAAGCCGCCAGGGAACTTTTTTGATAGTACGCATTCACCCTGAATCGCGCTTGGTCTCCGAAGCCGACGGAAAAATCCAGTTCGCGATTAACAGTTAATATTTCTCTTTGTTCATCATTGGTGACATCTTTTATTAAACCTTCAATCAAAACTCCATCCAGAATTGGGTGCTCGGTCAAAGAGAAAAGTGTTCCGTCTATTCTTAAAGTCGGGTGGATCCCTGTCACTAAATGAAGGTCAGAGGCTCTCTTTTGGATGGCTTGCGAAAGTAACTGTTTAATTTCCATGGGCAGTTTTAATATTTAAAAAATTCGATTTTAATTACTCTTGGGCGACTCTTAGTACTTCTTCTATAGTAGTGATTCCTTCGATTACCTTCAAGTACCCATCTTGCTTCATGGTAACTAATCCTTCTTCGACGGCTTTTCCCTGAATGCCACCCGCAGATGCCCTTTCCAGGATTAGTTTCCCGACACCCTCGGTAACCGGAATGACCTCGAAGATGCCTACTCGACCTTGATATCCGGAGTCGCTGCATTCGGCGCACCCTGTTCCCCTCATTAATTTAAATGATTTCCCGGAAGGATACAGGGACCCCAAAACTTTATGAGCATTTTCAATGACCTCGTCGGGCGGATCATATTCTGTTTTGCAGCTGGTGCATATTTTTCGGACTACCCGCTGGGCGACGATGGCGGTCATGGATGAAGCCAACAAAAATGGCTCCATACCGAAATCAAGGAGCCGCGGTAAGGCGCCTGAAGCATCGTTGGTATGAAGAGTGGAGAAGACGAGGTGGCCGGTAAGCGAGGCCTGTATGGCCAAGTCAGATGTCTCGGTATCTCTTATCTCACCTACCATGATGATGTTCGGATCTTGTCGGAGAAAGGATCTTAACCCGGAGGCAAAATTTAAACCGGCGGTTGGATTTACCTGGACCTGGTTTACTCCAAAGATTTGGTATTCTACCGGATCTTCCAGGGTGACGATATTGACTCTGGTCGTGTTTATTTTAGATAAGATAGCGTAAAGAGTGGTCGTTTTACCGGAACCCGTCGGTCCACAGATAAGGATGATGCCGTGTGGACGCAGTATCGCATCTTCAAGATTCTTTAAGGCTTTTCCTCTTATCCCCAGATCAGACAAGGTAGGCACGCCACCGGATTTTTTTAGCAGCCGCATAACAATTTTTTCGCCCAGAACCGTAGGTAGGGAGGAAACTCGAAGATCGACTTCTTCGCCGGCGGCACGGAAGTTAAATCTACCGTCTTGGGGCAATCTTTTTTCATCAATCTTCATGCCGGCGAGAATTTTGATTCTGGAGACCAAGGCTTCGTGGACATTTTTAGGGAGAATCAGTCTCTCATGCAGAATTCCGTCAATCCGATACCGTACCCGAACTCTATCTGTTTGAGGTTCAATATGAACGTCAGAAGCACGCGATTTAATGGCGTACTCGAGTATTGTCGAGACAATCTTGGCAATGGGGGCTTCTCTGATGACCTCACCCAGTTGTTTTATGTCAATCGTTTTTGTTTCTTGGGGAGTCGTCTCTCTTAAGGCAGCCGTTACCTCGGCGGAAAGGTTTTGGGCGTAATTATTGGCAATGGCATCGATGACTTCTATCGGTACGGCGGTATATGGCCGGACTCGCATCCCGACTTTTTTTTCCAGGAACTCAATGGCGGGGAGATCCAAGGGATTGGCCATGGCAACCGAGAGTTCTCTTTTGTCTTTCTTAATATCAAAAGGAATTAACTTATATCTTTCGGCCAAGGCTTTTGGAATGGCGGCCAAGGCTTCTGGCGAGATGCCGATTTCCGAGAGTTTAATAAAAGGAACATTAAAAAAGGCGGCTTTGGCTTTGGTGATTGTTTCTTGATCAACTAATTTTTTTTCAGTAATAATATCGTCAATCGATCGACCGGTGGTGGCACTCTCTAGCTGAATTTTCTGCGCGAGTTCCTCTGACAGTGCGTTCATGGAAACGAGTTGGCTTATAAAATTTGATGGTCTTATCGGTTGCTTATCAACCTCGTTGCCGATTTCGATATCGGGGACGGTAATGTCCAAATTGGCAAATGGTTCTTTGGGGGCAACGGCAGGTATAGAGCTAGGGGGGGTAGGCACTGATGGTCCTTCTACAATTTCTACCGGTTGGTCCAAAAGATCTTCGGCAGGTAGAACCGGAACGGGAACAGGCAGAGGTATTTCATCGCCATTATCGTCTCTTTTTTGTTTCTTGAAACGATCCGGGCCAAGGAGAATTGTTTTGTCAAATGGGGCAGGCATTTAACTTTCATAATAAAGAAGCTTTGGGTACAATGCAATGAGACTGGCAAACTGGAATTTAGAAGTTAGAAATGAGAAGCGAGAAAAGGAGTCTCGCCTCTCACGTCAAGTAATCTTTATATTGTAAATTATGATTCCCATCCTGATTACCGGTGCGACCGAAGAAGAAAGACGACAGACGGCAAAAGCAATGGCCTCGGAGTTTCTTGGAGTGGCGGTTGATCGATTGGAGAGTCAACCGGATCTGCAAATGATCGTTCCTTCCCCATCGATAACCATCGCCCAGGTAAGGGAAATGGTTAGCAAACTTTCCCGCAAGCCTTTAGCGACTTCCGTCTCTTTGGCCATTATATATGAGGCAAATCTAGCCACTTTTGAGGCTCAAAATGCTCTTTTAAAAACGCTGGAAGAGCCATTTCCCTCGACGCGAATTATTCTCACCTCGCCTAATAAAGATTTTCTTTTACCCACAGTGGCTTCTCGTTGCTTGGAGGTACAAGTTCGATCTAAGACAACGGTTTCGGAGAACGCTAATTTTAAACAGGACTCTGACTTGGTGGAGTATCTTTTACTTAGCCCACCGGAGCGACGATTGGCCAAACTCGATCAAATTACGCTTTCAAAACCGGAGACATTGACTCTTCTTACGCGGGTATTACTTATTGCCGAGCAGAAACTTCTTTCTTCAAAAGATATCAACCGACAAAAAATGATTACCCTTTTTATAAGGGCTGTTAACCTGGCAAGGCAACATATTGCTGCCAATGTTAATATCCGACTTGCACTGGCTAGTTTTCTTTTGTCATTCTGATAAGTTGTCCCTCAGCTTTAAATTGGCCCCTGTCATTCCAAAATAGAAATGTCACCCCCTAAAGTCTCTCCTCCAAGGATGATCCGGCGGTGGTTTCCAGTTTAATTTGTGAGTGGTTAGTACCACC
>LCJH01000002.1:1201-26496 GCA_000999595.1 Microgenomates group bacterium GW2011_GWA2_44_7 | reverse complement strand
AGATAAACGATGCTTACGTTCAGTTTTATACCGCTAATCAATGTTACCCTTGGGATTTCGACGCCACGGCTACTCCAGTTTGTAGCGGTCCTACACAAGCGGCATCAGGTGCTTTGGCAAGCGCGGATTTTACTGAGATGGTCGTCCAGGGAGTTATTAAGCAAGAGTTTGCTACGCGGGTTTTAGCAAACACAGATATGAATTTAAGTTCGACAGATCCTGCGACGGGTACCTTTCAAACACATGTGTATTTTGCTCCGAAGTCTAAAGCTTTCAAAGCGAAGAACCTCTTTGACAACAGCGGTGATTGTTCTACTGCGGGAGCTGTAAATGTCTGTATCCCTGGAACGAACTTTTAGGTTTAACTTCTGCATTAAAGTTAGTTGAAGTTGATTGTGTTTTTTGTGTTGGGGTTGTTTTATAGATAGTAGATGGAACTGTTATCGGTTGTAGCTACCTTTTTTTTGGGAGTTTCTGTGGGAAGCTTCACCGGGGTAGTGGTAGAGCGAGAAGGGCATAGCAACAATATTAAGCTTAAGGGCAATAACCGGTTAATTTTATTCTTGGTTCAATCATTCCCCTGGGTGCTGGGTCGGTCGCGGTGTGACAAATGTAAAAGAGAACTGAGATGGTTTGACAATATTCCCCTAATTTCTTTCATTCTTTTAAGGGGAAAGTGTCGTTTCTGCGATGCCGCAATTCCCTTCCGTTACTTTGTTGTCGAGCTTCTGATGGGCTTTACTTTCGTCTGGGGCTATTTAAACCTCACTTCTCTCGCCAGTCCTACTCTTGGTCAAATTAGTCCAATTAGTCCAATATTTAACTCCGCGAACCTCTTCGGCTCTCTTTCTGCTTACCCATTACTTTTACTCTTCACGATTTTCGTTTTTCTCTGGGCTCTTGCTTCTATTACCCTCGTCGATTTCCGCTTTGGCCTGATTCCCGACGGGATTCTATTGGCCAGTGGGCTGATAGTTCTTCTGATAAGGATCTTCTTAGTTGTACAAGGAGACCCGTGGCTAAATTCTATGGTGATGCCCTTCTTTTGGGCTTTCGTTTCCTCGTTCTTTTTTGCGTTTTTAATTTTGATTACAAAGGGTAAAGGGATGGGCTGGGGAGATGTCAAGCTTGTTTTTTGGATGGGTCTCTGGTTGGGTTGGCAGATTCTTATCGCCCTGTGGCTGGCTTTCTTGACAGGGGCGGTAGCCGGAATCATACTCATTTTATATAGGCGAAAAAAATGGGGTCAGACCCTACCGTTTGGGCCATTTCTCGCCTGGGGAACTTTAGTATCGGCTTTTGCCGGAGATTATCTGGTGTCACATATATTACCTAAGCTTTTTCCATGATCCAAGATCTAAAGCTCGATTCTATCCCGGCCCCACACCCGGTGGCCCACACACCCGGTGTGTTTTAAAGCACTCGTTATAAACCCACACCGGGTGTGAGCATTGTTTAAATATCCCAAAATATCAATGATTCAAGACCAAGAACAGCCGCTTCTATCTTCAAGAGTTCTACAGAAGGGTTTTACCAAACCGGAATTTTTGTTTGTCATGGTTGTCCTTTTAATACTTGGCTTGGTTAGTTTCTATAACTTTCGTCTTTCTGAAGCAAAAGCACGCGATACTCATCGGGCCGAAGAAATTTCGCGTCTGTCTGATGCGCTTATTGAATATTACTATGATAACAATCGGTATCCCCTATCTGATACTAAAGGAAAGATTCGTGCCTGTGGTGACAATTTTAAAGATCCGGAGGTTTGTAACTGGGGACAAAAACTTTATGACTATATTGAACTTCCTAATGATCCTCTGCCTCAACAGCGCTTTTATTACGAGGTCGACAGCGATGGCGAAAAGTTTAAATTATGGGCGGCGATGGAGACGCGTATCCCCGTTGACTTCGGTCTTGGGAATGACGTACCATGGTGTGGGAGCGCTCGTTGTAATTATGGTCAGGGAAGCAGTGAGACTGTAATGTCAGAGCGTTTCTGAAAAATGCCCACCCTGCCAAAACAGAAAAATTATCGAACAGATGCAAAGGGTTTTACGATCATTGAACTGATTGTCGTTATTACGGTAATTGCGATTTTGGCGACGGCTTTATTTACGGCCATTGACCCCAGAGGTTTTATCGCGCGGGGACGAGACACCCAACGACGAAGTGATATCAGGCAATATCAGGTTCTCCTTGAGCAATATGCCAATAACACCCCCGGGTCTGTTTATCCGCAAAGAGGCTGTGGGGCAAGTTGTGCAGGCGCGAGTCCTTATCTTACCAATCAGACAAATGTCGCTTTGTGTGGGGATATTCTTATGTCGCAGTGTCTAGGTGATCCCACGCCCGGTGTGGGGCATGGCTATTATTATTCGTCCGCGACAGACGGGCTTGGGTATAAACTTTATACGGCTTTGGAGGTCAGTTCCGGGGTGGCGGGGGTTACTACATATTGGGAGACTTGCTCGAGTGGTAAAACTGGTCAGTTTAATTCTGCTACTGCCCCGGCCCTGGCGGATACTTTAGCTTGTGATCTTTAGTATGAATTTTTCACCCCGGATCAGATCGAAAGGCTTCACCCTGATAGAGCTTTTGGTAGTGATGACCATCGTGGCAATTTTAATGGGAATCTCGATTGTGGGCTTTACCGGGGTCAGAAAGGGATCTCGAGATACTCAAAGAAAGGCGGATTTGGAAAAGGTCGCTTCTTCTTATGAAACATACCGCAGTGATTGTGGACCAATATGTCCCGGATACGGTTGCTGGGGTGACGGTTGCTTATAGCCTTTGTGCTTATCTTGAAATTGCCCCTTCGACCCCTGTTTCTGCTGCATGTACGATAAGCTGCGGAAGCATCGGGGGATCCTCGGTTAACTGCAATTATGAAGTCACCAGTCCGTAGGCAATATGAGTTTTTTCCAAAAGGTTTTACGCTTATCGAGCTTTTAGTTGTGTTCGGGGCCATTATCATTGTCGGGTCAATCGGTGTTTTTTATTTCAGGGGTTTTGGGAGAAGGCAAACGGTGACTCAGGCGGCGGAGACACTGCGTACTCAGTTAACTCGAGTTCGGCAAAAGGCGTTGGCTGGTGAAAGGCCTAGCGCTTGCCCGATTAGTAATGCACTTGAGTCTTATCGTTTTTCCTGGGATTCAACTAGCTACTCCGTTACTCCTCAGTGCGGCGGTGCCATTTTGCCTACAACGACACAACTACCGGCAAATGTGACCCTGGCGGCGTCTGTTGACTGTCCGGCTTCCGGTTATTTAGAGTTTGGCACTCTGGCTCGGGGCACTGACTTAACGAATGATTGTTTATTAACCCTCAGCGGGGCCGGCTCAACGGCTTCATTAACTATTAAAAAGTCCGGAAATATTGAGTGATGAGCAACCAAAATGAAAAAGGTCAGTCTCTGTTGGAAGTGGTGATTGCCTTGGGGGTGATTGTGGTGGTTCTGGTTGGCCTGGTTAAAGTAACCACGCAAAGTGTCAGAAATACCAGTTCATCTCAAAACGAATCGTTAACCGCTAGATATGCAACGGAAGTTTCTGAATGGCTAAAGAATGAAAGGGATACTCTTGGTTGGGTTGGATTTAAAGCGGCATTTATTTCCAGACCGGGTACTTGGTGTTTGCCGACGAGTCCGCTGACAATTCACCCAACTCAAAGTGATTTAACGACTTATATTTCCAGTTTAGTTGCACCTTCTCCAAAATGTCCGGCCTTTATTGCAGGTTCTAATACGCTTTTTCGGACCATCACCTTGCCTACAAATTCTTCTCCGTATCCTACCCCTCCTTCTCTTTCCCGGACGGAGCTGATGGCTTTCGTGACAAAAATCAGTTGGGATGAAGGTGAAAATGTCAGAACGGCTGTATATGAAGCCGAAATTACTTCTGCCGAAAATCCATAATGATGTATAAATCGAATAGAAAAAATCATAAATTTGGGTTTACTCTGATGGAAATGATTGTTGTTCTGGGAAGTTTTGCAATTTTAGCCATAATTTCTACCTCGACTTTGTTTATTGCCTTAAGTAATATGGCCAAGGCAAAAGTTACGCGCGAAGTTCGTCGAAATGGTGACAGCGCGCTTCAGATAATGGAAAGACACCTGAGAGTTGCCCAGGCGTTGCCTACTCCCGTGGCTGTTCCCCCACCTGTTTACCAATGCGGTGGCAATCGAGTCGATTATATCGATCAATATGGTCAGGCGGGTCGATTTACTTGTGTTACCGGTGTTCCACCGCAAGGCAATTTTATTGCCAGTGGTTCTGCTGATATTCCCATTACAGATCAAAGCAAGGTTTCGGTCGAGAACTGCAACTTTACTTGCGATAGTTCTGATCCAAGAAAATGGGTCCAAATAGATTTCTCACTTATCTCAATTGTTAATCCCAATAGTACTCGGCCGACCGAGAAACAAAGAATATCGTGGAAGTCTCAATTAAATCTGCGCTTTGAATGAGATGATTGACAAAGACCTTTTATTGTTACTACAATAAAACTACATGAGGCGATCTGCCGGCCAAGCTGTTATCTTTGCACTCCTACTGACTGCGGTCGTTATTACTGTCGGGCTGGCGGTAGTTTCGCAGAGTATCGTTGACGTTAAAACTTCTACCCAATCTCAAGAAACGGTCAAGGCTTTTACGGCGGCTGAAGCGGGTATTGAGAAATCTCTGGCTTTTGCTTTGGTTGCGCCGGATCCAACACTAACACAAACAGGAAGTGTCGGCACCGCCCAATACAGCGCCAGAGTTGTTCGGCTCGGATACCAACAACATCATTACACTTTGCCGCGAAATATGGTTTCGGGCGATGCTCAAACTCTTTGGCTCGTCAGCCATGATCCCAGCACGGGGAACTTAAGCTGCAGCGGCGGACTACTTTGCGCTACTCTTTCGACGACCAATTCTTCGTTTGATGTTTATTTTGGCCGAAGCCCGGCTGCTGGTCCCTTACCGGCATTAGCACTAGATATTTACTATAAAACAAATCCCGCCACTTCGGATTATGGTGATGTTGAGATTGCCAGGGCGACCTTTGATCCGGATTCTACCCGTCGGACGACGAAGAATAATTTCGGTGAAGCTTTAACTGCAGGCCCATATGTCACGTCCTACGGGGAAACGTACGCTTATAAAGCAAGGGTTGATGTTGGCCCCGGCGGTTTACAAGTGCCTACTTTTAATACGGAGAATGGTCTCCAGATGATACGAGCAAGAATTCTTTACTCGACCGCTGATCAGCCTGTTTCATTTGATTTTGCAGATTTTGCAGGTGAGACTCAAAGAAGTTTATCCAGCGGGGATGGTCTTCCAAGCCAGGGCTTTAAACCTGAAAGTACGGGTACGATTCCAAACTCCTCCTCAATCAAACTAACTTCTATATATCCGTGGCCCGATCCATTTCCCATGACGGACTACGCCATCATTACTATAAACGGCAGTCTTTGTAAGGGTGGGGCTCCCTGTTGAGGTACTCTCCTTGAGTTATTTAGGGGAGAATATATTCATTAGCGTTTTTGCTGTCTATGCAGACATTCGGAATTGATATCGGAACTTCGAGTATAAAAATTGCCCAAGTCGCGCGTGAAGGAGGCAAGATACGTTTAGTGGCGGCTGCGGCGATACCAACACCACAGGCAGGTATTCGGTCAGAATCGGTTACAGATCTGGCCAGTTTAACGGAGGCGGTCAAAAAAATAATCAGTGATGCAAAAATAACCTCTCGCCACGTCGCCTGCTCGGTGTCTGAATCTAATGTTCATGTTGAGGTTTTACAAATGCCGCCGATGAGTGAAAGCGAGTTGTCTTCAGCGGTAGTTTGGGAAGCAGAACAAGTAATCCCCTTTCAGGTCTCCGAGGCAGAAATTTCTTGGCAAGTGATACCGGTAACGGACCAAACTAAAGCAAACACCCAACAGGTTTTATTAACAGCGGCACCCAAGCGTCAGGTAGAAAAATATGTTAATGTGCTTAACCAAGCAGGCTTAACGCCGGAGATTATCGAACCGGAAAGCGTGGCCACCGCTCGTGCACTAGCGAAATTTCCAAGCGGCTTGGGAGCGATTATTGATCTGGGGGCGTCCGGAACCTCAATCTCTGTTGTACTTAATGGTTGCGTTGTCGTGTCTCGTAGTCTCCCAACCGGGGGCAATGCTATCTCCCGTGCTTTGTCTTCTTATCTGAACTTAGAGCTAAATCAGGCAGAGGAATATAAGCGTGCTTATGGTCTTGAGGAAAATCAGCTGGAAGGGAAAGTACGTCAAGCCATAATACCGGTCATTGATGTTATCTCGAACGAAACTCGAAAGGTTATAGAGTTTTATCAATCCAAGAACGAGAACAGAAGGATATCGAGTATTGTATTAACCGGCGGTGGTGCAGGACTACCAGAACTGGTCCCCTATTTGGCGAAGAACTTGGGGGCAGAAATTGTGATAGGTGACCCATTTGTAGATATTTCAAAGGATGAGCGGATGGCAAGTGCACTTACAGGATTTGGGCCTCTTTATGGTGTGGCAGTTGGTTTAGCGCTGCGTGAAGTTGAAGGGTAAGATGGCCTTTAAACAGAGTCAGATAAACCTCCTCCCGGCCAGATGGAAACTTTCCACTAAGTTAACGGACGTCCAGGTAAAGTTGCAAGCGATAAGCTTGGTAATAATGTGTATTTATATTGCGATTGTCCTTCTCTTGCTCGGCTGGTTAGGCTTTCTTAAGGTTAGGCATTCTCAAATAAACACGTCAATTGACAATGTTTCTTCCCAGCTGAGCAAATTTCGTCACGTAGAGGCGGCCCAAGAGCTTTTGAAGGGAAAGGCGGCATTTGGGATGGACAATTACAAGAACAAGATCAACTCCGGGCTTGCCTTCAATAAGGGTGTCAGGCTATTTTCCGGTTTACTGGATTTTAGCGATATCTCGGGTGATCCTACCGGTAAATTCTCTTTTTCCGGATCAACGTCCGATTCAATGGATTCGATCAATGCCACAAAGCTGGTGGAAGACCCGGACGGTAGTGGTCGAAAGTTATTTGCAAAGGCGCTGTCTGTTCTTAGCAGAAATTCGCAAGGAAAGATAACTCTTAATTTTGACTTTGTGTATCTTCCGTTGGTACCGATTATCAATATTAATGAATAAAATATGACTAATCTAGCTCGTAACCGCTTGGGCCCGTGGCATGGGTTTATTGTCCCGTTGGTTGTTGTTTTGTCTATCTTGCTAAGTCTTTTTCTAATCGTTACCCCAGCTTTTGAAAGTATCAAGAAAACAAACAAAGAAGTTGAGGAGCAGCAGAAAAAACTGGATTTCCTTACTCAAAAAGTAGAAGACTTGAAAAAACTTGACCCTGAAGTCGTTGATCGCAGGCTGGGCTTGATGGAAAAAGCGATACCTTCTGAGAAGGATGCGCTCGCCGGCGTTGCACTTCTCCAGACAGTTGCAAGTACCGTAGGAGTCAATATAGAAAACTTAAGTGTGTCTCCCGGCATGGTCAGTTCGGATTCAGCTGCCCTTCAGGCTGACATGAGTAAATTGAGTGTGGCTTATAAGGGAGTACTAGTCGGGGACATCGATCAGTTTTTGGCCTTTTTTGACACACTTGCGAAACCTACTTTTCCTTTGTTTGTTCCGACCAAAATTAATTTTTCGGGAAGCAGTGACAAACGACAGACAGGCACATTAACTCTGAATATGCTTTGGCTACAACAGCCTAAGTCGTTTGGTGGAGACAGCAAGCCTGTGGCAAACCTAAGTACAGCAGAGGAAGACTTTGTACGATGGGTAGAACAAAACACAGAGAACGCCCCTTCGGGACTAATGCCCATTGATCAATCCAGCTTTGCGACGGTAAGTGGAAAAACTAATCTTTTTTAAATAGTGACTTTAGATCTGTGGTTCGGATAGAGTGAAGAAGACCCTCTTATTCTCTTTCGTGGCGGCGGCTGACAATAAAGTTCTAACCGCTTGAATTACTCGTCCACCTTTGCCGATTACTTTGCCCATGTCCAGTTGATCGACGGTAGCAATGATTTTAACGGTGTTTTCGTCGATTTCAGTTAATTCGATACTGATATTTTCGGGGACGGTGACAATTTGTGATAGTAAATATTGAGCGGTATCTTTCATGCCTTAAGGGGTTCACTGATAATTTTTAGGGCAGAAGGAGTTGGTTTGGCTCCTACATTTAGCCAATATTGGTATCTCTCCTTATTTAAGATGGTAACTTTGGCTGGTTTTTCTGTAACTGTCCCAATTTGTTCGACAATTCTACCCTCTCTTTTTTCACGCCGTTCTTGCACGACAATTCTATGGCTTCTTAGTCCCTTTCTTCCAATCATGATAAGTTTTATTTTTAACATTTTTGACTAAGAGATTATATACTAATCTTACTCTGATTTAAAGCCTGTTTTTCTCAATTGGTGCCACTAAGACCGGCGGCGGCGGCCTTTTGTTCGGCTTCTTGTTTGGAGCGTCCTTTCCCCTCCCCCAGTACTTTACCCTCAACCTTGACGACCACGGTAAATATTTTTGCGTGGTCAGGGCCTTGTGCGGCCACGGTTTCATAAAGCGGGGAGGGTAACCCGCCCGCTTGTACTTTTTCTTGTAGTTCACTTTTTGCGTCAACCGGACTTTCTTCCAATAACTCTTCAGCTCGAGAGAGAAGTGTCTCGGTAACAAATCGTTCACAAGCTTCCAAGCCTTGGTCGAGAAGAAGTGCGCCCAAAACTGCTTCATAGGAGTTAGCCAGTAGAGCCACATTTGACCTACCTCCGTTGGTCTCTTCGCCTTTGGAGAGGTAAAGCTGATCTCCTATTAAAAGTTCCTTGGCTAATTTACCAAGAGTGGCGGTTTGAACAAGCTTTGTTCTGAATAATGTCAGTTGTCCTTCCGGTTTGTCGGGGTACTTTAGATAAAGATATCGGGAAACAATAAAAGATAAGATGGCATCACCCAGAAACTCTACCCGTTCATTTGACTCTTTTACTTCTGAATGTTCATTTAAATAGGAGCGATGGGTCAAGGCAAGGGTAAATAACTCATTATTTTTAAACAACTTTTCTAATTTCGGCAAAGTTTTGACCATAAGTTTATCTTTGTCTATTCATTGACTTGATTTGCTTGAATTTTGATCGGGTCACCGTTTTCCATGACAGAATGTACAATATCTAATATTGTTTTCCATTGAGATGCTTCCGCGGTGTCCAGATTAATATCCAGCTTCTGATTCAGAGTTTCGGTTAAGTCCACTAGTTCTAAAGGTTGGAGATTCAAGTCGTCCACCAAATCTGATGCCGGGGTAACATTCTCTTTATCCAAGCCAAAGTGCGACGAAATTATCTCAATAATCCTCTGTTCTTGTGGGGTTAATTGGTTTAAGGTATTCATTGACTACAGCTCCTAATACGCCGTTGATAAAAGAGGGTGAACTTTCGCTTCCAAATTCTTTGGCGAGTTCAACCGCTTCGTCGATTATAACTTTAACCGGCTCTTTCTTGTCAACGGTTATTTCATATATTGCCAGTCTTAATATGGCGAGGTCAATTCTATTCAGTTTATCAACCGGCCATTGGGGGGCACATTTTAAGATAATGGAATCAAGGGCCGGGTAGTGCTGCATGACCTTCTTTGCAAGCTCGTTCGTTGCCGGTTGGCTAAAAGTTTGCATAAAGAGGTCTTTAACCGCTTCACGACGCCTCCTATGCCTAGGATCAAGTGGCGATTTCATAACAGAAGTTTATTTAACAACCTGTTTTATGACCACAACTTTACCTTTATAGGTTCCGCAGTTTGGACAGACACGATGCGACCTTTTTAGTTTTGAGCAGTTTGGGCATGTCTGAAACTTTGGGATAGCAACAGTTTGACTATTTCTGCGCTTGCCCTGGCGGCGAGTTGAGTGACGTCTTTTGGGTAATGGTGTCATAGATTAATATCAGTTTGGTGAAACTTCGTCTATTTTATAGCTTTCCAGGCTCTTTCTCAAGGCTGGTAATTGGTCTAAGCCGTCAATGAGGTCTTTGGCAGCCTCTTTCGTTTCAAGCATTAATTGTTGATCGTTTAGGTCGGCTGCTTTTAATTCTGGAAAGCCATGTTGTCTTAATCCATAAATTTCGCCCGGTCCTCGGAGTTTTAAATCAATTTCGGCAAGGGCCGCCCCAGAGTATATATTTCTTAGACTAGATAGGCGCTTTAAGACTAATTCATTTTCTGTTTGGGTTAGTATTAGACAAGAAGAAGTTTTGTCACTTCTTCCCACACGCCCCCGGAGTTGATGTAGTTGGGCAAGCCCAAAACGCTCTGCGCCTTCGATGACCATAATGGTGGCATTGGGAACATCGATGCCGACCTCGACAACCGGGGTAGCAACCAGTACTTTAATCTCCCCCTGGGAAAAATGTTCAAGGGTATCTGATTTTTCCTTACTCTTCATTTGACCATGCAATAAACCGGTAGCAACATCTTTGAAGAAAGATTCGCTTAGCTGGGCATATTCTTTGGTAGCGGCTCGGACATCTGAAAGAGTTTCAGATTCTTCGATCAAAGGGTAGATGATAAAAGCCTGAGTGTTTTTAGTAAGTATTTCGTTTTTTACCCAAACAAAAGCGTCAGAGCGTTTTTCGGGTGGGACGATATATGTTTTAACGAGCTTTCTGCCTATGGGCATCTGGTCAATTATCGAGAGGTCCAAATCTCCAAAGAAGGTTAGGGCAACGGTTCGAGGTATAGGTGTGGCGGTCATCGTCAGTATATGGGGAGATAATTTGCCTTTTGTTAATAGCGCGCGTTGAGATACTCCAAAACGGTGTTGTTCGTCTATTACAAGCAGAGCAACGTTTTCCATCTGGTCACGAAATAGCAGCGCCTGAGTTCCGACGAGGACGTCATAATCTCCCTCCGTGGGTTTATGAGATGCCGTTAGAAGGCCTATCCGGACACCATGTGATGACAATAGAGCCTTTAGGGTGGCTGCGTGTTGATTTGCCAGGATTTCGGTTGGGGCCATAAAGATGGCTTTGAGCTTGTTTTTATAAGTTTCATATGCGGCTATTGCAGCAACCACGGTCTTTCCGCTACCCGTATCCCCTTCAAGTAGTCGGTTCATCGGTGATTTTTTAGTCATATCATCCAGGATTTCTTTAGTTGCTGTTATTTGAGATGAGGTAAGTGAGAAAGGAAGATTCTGAATAAATTGGGTTAAGTCGTCCCTGTCTATTTTGAGGGCGCTTGCGCTTTCTTTATTGCTCCAGGAGCGCTTACGTTCTAAGACAGACAATTGAATAGCGAGTAACTCCTCAAAGGCGAGCCTTCTTCTTGCCAGAGAGGCTTGTGTTTGGGAGGTCGGAAAATGTATTTCTTTTATCGCTTGGGCTATTGGCATCAAGTCGTGGGCCTTAAGAAAGGAGTCAGGTAACGCCTCCTCAATGGTAAATAGAGCATCACTGAGTATGTCGTTGATTCTTTTTCGGATCCATTTGGAGCTGATACCTTTTGTCTCCGGATAAACTGGAACTAACCTTCCCGTATGGAGGGTTTCTTTGTTCTCCGGAGAAATAATTTCGTATTCCGGGGAGATGAGCGCCTTTTTTTGGCCAAAGAAATCAACCTTTCCCGAAAGAGAGATTTCTATGCCCGCATGCAATATTTTAGTTAAATACATCTGGTTGAACCAAATAAGGCTGATCTGTCCGGAATCATCTTGAACGATCCCCTCTTGGATACGTTTACCGTGTTTAGTGAAGACGTTTTTAATCTCTTTAATAAAACCGGAGATGGTTACCGTCTCGCCTACTCGTACATCTGAGACTCTCGTTTTGACGGTAAAGTCGTCGTAGCGAAACGGCAGGTGATAGAGCAGATCCTTGATTGTTCTTATATTCAGTTTTTCCAGCCTTGATGCCATCAGAGGACCGACACTTTTTAGATATCGTACCGGCCGGTCTATTTCCATATACTAATCTTACTCTGATTTGCAGCTCGTAGAGCGAAAAATCAGATGAGATTCGTTATACTGAAAAACTCAAATTTGAGTTTTTGAAGTGTACCTTGTGACTCTAAAGAGCTTTGCTGAAATTAGCTTTAGCCAATTGCCTTATCTGGCGTAGAGCAGATAGGGTATAAAGGCTGACCCGATTAAGGCGACGGAGGATATTATTACAATAACTGCCCAAACTCGACGTAAGCGTTTAGATAATATCACTTGGTTATTTTTGCATAGACTATTTCACAAGGCAAGATTTGAATTATGGCGACCTTGGATAGTTGCTTGCTGGTGATGCTGAAGTTAAAATGAGCTAGTGTTATTTCATCCAACATGGAGAAGGCAGTTTCGTTCTCGGTTTAGTCAGACGCAGCTTCTATCCAAGATAGCCACAATTACTTTCATTAGTGTATTACTTCTGATATTGGGAGTTACGTTTCTCTTTGCCTATTATTCCAAGGACCTTCCCAGCCCTGATGCTGTCGTACGCCGAGAAGGATTTTCAACCAAGATATTCGATCGAAACGGTAAGCTTCTCTATGATGTTTTTAAGCAGGCACGGCGAACCCCGGTAAAACTAGAGGATGTTCCCCTTTCGCTGCGTCAGGCAACGATTGCCATTGAGGATAAAAATTTTTATAAGCATCAGGGCTTCGATCCGGCCGGCTATTTACGTATAGTTTATAACTTGGTTTTTCGCCGTCGTTTAACCGGCGGTTCGACATTAACCCAACAGTTGGTAAAAAATGCATTGCTGACTCCCCAAAGAACAGTGGTGAGAAAAATAAAAGAGTTTATATTGTCGGTGGAGATCGAGAAAAAATTCTCTAAAGTGCAGATACTTCAAATGTATTTAAACGAGGCTCCCTACGGTGGCACTGCGGTGGGTATAGTGGAAGCGGCAGATACTTATTTTGGCAAGAAAGTTTCCGAGTTAAATTTGGTCGAATCGGCAGTTCTTGCCGGGTTGCCTCAAGAACCGTCTCGGTTAACACCCTTTGGCTTATACCCGACTGCCTATCAAGCCAGGACGAAGGATGTACTTCGGAGGATGCGTGAAGACGGATATATTACCGCAGACCAAGAGAAGATGGCGGCGGGACAGGTGGCACAAGTAAATTTTGCCAGTCACTCCGGAGAACTTAAGGCTCCTCATTTTGTATTTTACGTTAAAGATATTTTGAATAAACGCTATGGGGAATCGGTGGTTGAATCTAGGGGCCTATCGGTGGTTACGACTTTGGATCTGGATCTTCAGGAAAAGGCTCAGGCTGCGGTTAGCGAGGAAATTGCAAAGGTGATAAACCTCAAAATTACAAATGGCGCGGCGCTGGTTATGAATCCAAAAACCGGCGAAATTTTAAGCATGGTGGGGTCACGGCGTTGGGATGACCCGAATTACGATGGAAAAGTGAACGTTGTTCTATCTTTAAGACAACCCGGATCAACCATAAAGCCGGTTACATATGTTACCGGATTTAAAAATGGCTATACACCTTCTTCCATGCTTATGGATGTGGCGACGACATTTCCCGGAGGAGTTAATCTTCCGGACTATAAGCCGGTAAATTATGATGGAAAATTTCATGGACCACTGTCAATTCGGACTGCATTGGGCTCCTCTATCAACGTTCCTGCCGTCAAAATGCTTGCCTTGGTTGGTATTAAAGACATGCTTTCTACGGCGTACGATATGGGTATTCTTAGCCTTGAGCCCACCGATGAAAATTTGCAGCGCCTTGGTCTCTCGGTTACTTTGGGAGGGGGCGAAGTACGCTTACTAGACTTGGTCTCCGCTTATTCATCTTTTGCCAACGGTGGATTCCGAAAAGATCCGGTCGCTATTTTAAAAGTGACCGATCGGGATGGCCGTATTCTTGAAGAATTTTATCCCTCAGAGGGAAACCGGGTACTTTCACCCGGTCAAGCTTTTCTAATTAATAATATTCTTTCTGACAATGATGCACGCTCGATTACCTTTTCACCTAATAGCTTGTTGAATATTCCCGGTAAGACGGTGGCTGTTAAGACCGGGACGACAAATGATAAAAGAGATAATTGGACGATTGGCTGGACACCATCACGGATTGTGGGTGTGTGGGTCGGTAACAATAATAACAGCGAGATGACACAGGTTGCCTCTGGGGTGACAGGAGCAGCACCGATTTGGCGAAGAATTCTTCTTGGTTCTCTCGATGGCATTAAGGATGAAAAATTTCCTGTTCCTCCGGAAGTGACTACCGCAGAAGTTGATAAAGTTTCAGGATTTAGAGCCCATGATGGGTTTCCTTCGAGGCTTGAATATTTCATCCAAGGCACAGAGCCACCGACAGAAGACCCGATCCATAAAATGCTAAAAGTTTGTCGTTCATCCGGCAAACTAGCCACCCCAGCCGATATTGCTCATGGGGTGTTTGATGCTAAGGAGTTTTATATTTTCAAGGAAAAAGATCCGACGGCGGTTAATAACGGGACTAACAGATGGCAGGAAGGAATTGATAGTTGGCTTTCAACGCAGTCTGATTCTAAATATCATCCCCCGACTGAATATTGCGATACAGCCAACGATGTGGTGGTCAATATAGAAAGCCCTTCTGACCAGCAACAGATAAATAGCAACAGCTTTGATATCAAAGCTAACTCTCAATCAATTGGAAACATTAATCGGATGGAGATTTTCATTGATGATCAAAGTAAAGCAACCAGTGATCACGAAACCATAGCCGCAAATGTGAATGTACCCGATGGACCACATAAAATAACGGTCAAGGCAAGTGACGATCGTGGACGGTCGGCCGAAGTTTCAATAAAGGTGGGAATAAACGTCGCTTGGGATTGGTCGGCGGCAACCCCGACGCCGGTGCTGTTACCGACCGCTACTCCGTAGTAGTGCTTATATATATTGCAAAGTTTAGTGTTTGCTAAAAATGGCGATAAACATCGGGTCGAATCCTGAATTTGTGCTGTTAAGTCGAAGAAAAGTGTGATCGGGTGTTTCAAGGTTAGTTAAGCTGAAAACGGAGTCAGGTATCGGTTGAAGATTGATCTCGGGATGTTTTGAAAGAATTTTGTTTGCAGTATCCTCATTTTCGGCGGGTGCGAGAGCGCAGGTGCTGTAAATTAAGCGCCCATTTGACCCTAAAAAAGGAAGGAGTGACTTAATTAATACCGACTGAAGTTGGCAGAGGGTATTAATGCGCTTGGGTGACCAGATCTTCAGGTGGAATTTGGAATTGTACACATGCTTTTCGCTGCTACAAGGAGCGTCGAGGAGAATTTTTGTGAATGATTTGTTTAATTTTTGAGAAAGAGTTTGAATCGGTGAAGAGAGTGTCGCGATTTGAGGATAGCCAAAAAGTTTAAGGGCGGTACACAAGCGTTTGAAACGGGGACGAGAGACGTCGTTGGCCACGATATTGGGTGAATGTGGAAAAAGGTAATTGGCCATGGCGATTGTTTTTCCTCCCGGAGCGGCACTGGCATCAAGAATTGCGTCCGATGGTTTAGGGTCAAGAGCGAGAATGGGGAGAAGTGAAGAGGGGTTTAACGGGTATAGCCATCCTTGTGTAAAACCGGGAAGAGATTGACCAAGGTCAGCGTTTTCCGGCCAGAGTAAAGTATGAGGAAACCAGGCTAATGGCGTCCAGGTTAATTTTTGTTTTTGCCACAACTTCTTGATTTTGTCTTCATGGTATGGGGACACCAATATAACCTGTGGATTCCGTGTGGAGAGGTACGCATCAATTTGAGCCGTTGAAACAAATTGCGGCAGAAGCTGTAGATAATAATCAAGGAACAGTTGTTTTGCCTTAAGTAGGCTTTGATGCTTGGCCATAGGTAAATTATAGCCCTTTTAGGTATCTTGACAGCTCTATAGTCAAGTGATATCTTGAAAAAGCCTCGATAAAGGGGGCAAAACGTATGGTAGTCACTAATTTACTAATGACTCCCGTAATCTTACCGCTTTTCATAAGCGGGGCCGTTTCGTTGCAAAAACCGGCTTTTACCACGACTGTTGCTTTGCAAAAAACTTTCAACTCTTCTTTCTAAGCAAAAGCTGTGGCAAAAGCCACAGCGTTATCACAATCTCCGGACGTTACTTGGGGAAAACAAACAAAAGGAGTTTTTATGTGGTCCAAACTTTGGCGGTTCTTGTCGCCATTCCATGGCACGTTTTTCGTGTTCGGGGCACTTATGACAATTTACGGCCTCTTTGAGGTTGTGGGTGGCTATATGCAAAGCCTAGTCATCCAGCTGTACCAAAGTAACGCCGACGCCTATGTTTGGGCGCTGGTTATCTTGGGTAAATATGTCTTTGATGACATCTACATGCGCCTGGACAACGCCGTCGACTGGCACATTGTAACCAAACACAGCGTTCCACTTTCCCGTTATGTCAAAATCGAGATGTTCAAAAAGATGCTTAACCTTGACGTAGGTTGGCATCACAGTCACCAGTCAGGCGCGGTTTTAAGTCGAGTAAACAGTGGGGTAGACAGGCTCGAGCAGCTTGTTAATAGCCTTAGCTGGGAATTTGTACCGAGGACGATACAAGCAGCGATCAGTCTTGTCCCACTGATCATCTTTAGTCCTATCTCTGTACTTGTCGTTGTCGTGGCTTCGGTTATCTTCATAAAGCTGACCTTGCGTTCAAACGAAGAGCGCAAAAGCATTCGTGAGGAGAGGTTTAAGCTTTATGAAAAGATGGGGCATCGGGAGGTTGAGTCTATTCAGAATATTCCAACCATTATTGAGTATGGTCAAGAAAATAGACTGACCAGTGAGTATGTTGGTGATCACGATAAGCAGGTAAGACTGACCGAAAAAGACTTTCGGATAGCCAACTACCGCTATAACCGTCTGCGGATTTGGGTTCTCAATGTTGCACGGCTGATTCTTGTCCCGCTTTGGGTTTATCAGCTTCAAAACGGACAGTTGGCTGTCCCGACACTAATTTTCATCTGGGGGCTAACCGACAAGCTGTTTGATAGCTGCTGGAAATATGTTAGCCTTCTTGATCGTGTTTTTGATGCGGCTGAGCCGGTAAACCGACTGTTAAGTCTCCGTGAAGAAAAATCGACAATTCCCCAGACAGGATCAGTTCGCAAGACAACCAAGTCTCTTGACATTGTCATGAACCAAGTCTGTTTCTCATACAAAGGTGACTACTGCAGGGGAAACGGAATAATCCATGACGTAGACCTGTTTGTTCCGGAGGGTTCTACCATAGGCTTAGTGGGCAAGTCTGGGGCGGGTAAGTCGACGCTTTACCAACTGACAATGGGTATGCGCCACCCGCATGCCGGAAATCTATTGGTCGGCGGTTACGATATTAGAGACTGGCACCATCCGTCTCTCTTGTCTCATATCGCCCACATGGCTTCGGGAGATCAGATCTCTATTTTCGATGAAACTGTCGCTAACAATATCGCTTTTGGTAGGCCAAAAGCAAGCAGAGGCGAGGTAGTGAGCGCTGCCAAACAGGCGGGACTGCATGAATTTATCATGAGCCTGCAGGAAAATTATGACACCAAAGTCGGCGAAAGAGGTCTCAAACTTTCGGCTGGTCAAAAGCAACGGTTGGCTTTTGCCCGTGCGTTGTTGCTTAAAGCGCCTATCTTGCTTCTGGATGAACCAACCTCGGCGGTTGATTCCGGTACTGAGGTTGTCATGCAAGAGGCAATCAAGAGGCTGTACCACAAATGTACGGTCATGATCTCTGCCCACCGACTGGCGACTGTCATGCACGCCGATAAGATCGTCGTCCTGGAAGGGGGAAGAAAAATCGAAGAAGGGACCCATAACGAACTCCTGGCCATAAACGGAATGTACGCCCATATGTGGGCCATCCAAACCGGTCAGGCGATTAGTTAAGCTAAGGAGGGGGTAGAAAAGAGCTTCTACCCCTAGTCCCTTTTAGAGGACTATTTCCCCACCCGATTTAAGTCTTGAAGTTGTTTCCGGATCGGCTCGATGTCTTGAGTGGAAAGCTGTCTTTTGTCACTATGGTAGGTGATTCTGAGTGTCAGTTTCTGATTAAACTTATCAACAAGACAAACATTGGCTATCAGAGGGCTTACTTTTCTTATCTTCGCCACAAGTTGCTCATAAGGTAAGGCCATCGAGACAATGTTTATATCCTCAATAATTGGCGGGAATGCAGAAATAACACGGTACAAAGGGCTAAATTGCGAGATATTCTTCATCAACTCCTCAACGTTAATTTCTATCCAGAAAACTGATCCGGCTTGCCCGATTTCATAATTCAACTTATCAACACCCAGCAAGATAGCCAACCGATCTAATATCCCCTTTAGATCATAAATATTGAAATCTCTAGGTTGGTTATTCCAGTTCTTTTCCTCATTCTTTCCTGCCATCGCTATTCCAAGATGCAAACTTTCTCCATATCCTTCTATATCAGAAAAGGAGTCTCCTTTACTGACCGGCTTTGGTATAGTCTTCTGAAATATCTTCCCAATCTCAAAGATGGACACCCTTTGCTGATTCGCGTTAAGTAATCTCTGAGCGTAGTTTATTAAGCTGGGACTGATTTTGGTTCTGAGGTTTCCGAAATTCGGATCAGGTGGGTTTACCAACGGTATACCACCCGGGGCAAGCTCGTTGGCAACCATCGAAAGTGTCACCACTTCATTTATCCCCATTCCGGTTAAAAGATCACGTAGCTTTTCGCCGATAGAATACGAGGGATACGTGTCTGGCTCTGGTGTTTGATCAGTAAGAGGAGTTAAGGGAATACTTTCATATCCATAAATTCGCACTATTTCCTCAACCAAGTCAGCAATTCCTTCAACGTCTGTTCTAAACGTTGGAACAGTCACCTTTAGTACGCGATCAGATACTGCCTCTGTTTTGAATTCTAGGTTATTTAACATTTTGACTACTTCTTTCCCGGGTACAACAACTCCGCCCAGCCTGAAAATATCATTCTCATCAAATTCGATTTCCGTTTGTTTGGGAGGGTTGGGAAAGTAGTCAGACGTCTCACTCGTTACTTTCGCATCAGCCAATTCCTTTAAAAGATAAACCGCTCTTTCCAGCGCATATCCAACACCATAAGGATCAAGGTTCTTTTCCTGTCTTGTTCCCGCGTCAGTCGCTATCTTTAGCCTTCGTGCTGTTCGGCGACAGCTTCCTTGATTGTAAATAGCTGCCTCAATCAATGTTTCCTCTGTCTTTTCGTTGACCCCGGAATAAAATCCGCCAATCATCATCAATGTCTGAGCCTTTTCATCATCACTAATCACTAAGTCATTTGAAGATAACTTAATATTTGTACCTTGTTGAATCGTGTGAAATATTTCTCCACTTTTAGCCCTTCTTAAAGTTAGATGTCCGCCTCTTAGCAGTCCGTAATCAAAAGCGTGTATCGGTTGTGCGGTCTCAAGCATCACATAATTCGTGATATCGATAACGTTGTTAATCGCTGGAACACCGTATGCTTCCAACCTTTTTCTCATCCACGCCGGAGAAGGTTTTATTTTCACACTTAGCTTTAAAGCGGTAAACCTACTCACTAAGTCAAAAGCATTCTCGTTAACAGTTATGAGCGGTGATTTTGAATCAATTCTTGGTAGTGACACGGTTTTTGGTGCTATAAGTGATGTCTCAAAAGCCGCTGACACTTCTCTGGCGATTCCGACTATACCAAAGAGGTCGGCACGGTTTCCTCTAAGCTCAAGGTCAATAACCGTCTCACCGTTAACCTCTAATTCTTTGTCCAACAGGTGACCGATCATAGTCAATCGGTCCGTCAGTTGTTTGGTCGGCGGTAATTTAACGTATTCGGCTAACCAAGATAAAGGGACTTTCATACTTTATAAACTAAATCACCATTAAAAAGTGCTCTTATGTCATTTATCCCATATCTGGTCATCGCTAGTCGGTCTAGGCCCATCCCGAAAGCAAATCCCGAATACTTCCGGGGATCAAGCTCAACTCTGCGCAACATATTCGGGTGTACCATTCCTGCTCCGGCAATTTCAACCCACCCGCGAAATTTACACACGGAGCATCCCTTTTGTTGACAAAACGGACATTGTATATCGACGCCAACTCCGGGTTCCACCTCAGGATAATATTTACAACGGAAACGAGACTTGGTTTTTTCACCGTAAAATTTTCTTAAAAATGTATCAAAAGTTGACTTTAAGTTCGCCAGCGAGATCCCTTCCCCAACTGCCAACCCTTGATATTGATAAAACATCATATGGTTAGAGGCGTTAACATTTTCAAATCGATAACACTTTCCCGGAAACACATAACGATATGGTGGTTTTTTCTCAGCCAAGATATGTGCTTCTACACTTGAGGTGTGAGTTCGTAATAAGATATCCGGTTCTTTTATATATAGCGAGTCTTGAAGGTCTCTTGCCGGGTGATCCATAGGTAAGTTCAACCTGTTATAGTTATATTCATCCGTTTCCAGTTCCGGGCCGTCAGCGACACTAAATCCTAAGCCGTGGAAAATTTCGTTTATCTCGCGAGCAACGGCATTAACTGGATGTAAAAGGCCAACGGGGATGGGTGTTCCCGGGAGGGTTAAATCGGCTTCGGGTTCTTTTTCGACACCTTTTTTTGTTGTCTTTTTATCTTCAAACTCTTCCTCTAGTTCCTGTTTCAATTTATTAAATGCCAGACCAACGGCGGATTTATTAAATTTCATATCCCCCAATACCTTTTTGAAAGTTTCATTAAGTAGTCCCTTCTTTCCCATAACTTTGAAACGCACAGAATCGATGTCCTTGCTAGCCTTTATCAGTTTTAAAACTTCAGATTTTAATTGTTCAAAATCTTCAACTGGCTCATTGTTCTGTACTATTTCTGAAGTTACTTTGGATTCGACGTGAGCGACTTCGTAACTTACGGTAGAGTTACCACTTTGGTCATAATCAATTGCCGATATAGAAATGGCGGGTACCTCGCCCGTTTCTCTTACCTGAGTTCCCCCATCGGGTGTGGGTGGATAACTTCCTAAAGATATGACACGAAGACGCTTGTTGGTTGGAAGATAATCAGGCACCTTGGTAAGCATTATTGCCAACTCCTCTTTCGTTACAAATTTAGAGGTGATTTCCAGGTTTTGTGAAATAATGTCATTTGACTTTTTTTCAATGTCTTGCTTTAAAAGTTCATCGACTATGCCTTTATATTGGATAGAAGGATGTTTACCGTGTTCCCCTTCAAGTGGCTCAACCTCAGGTGCAATTTCTTTTATTACCTCATGGATAATGTGGCCGGCGGTGTGTACTTGCATGTTTCGATATCTTTTTTGCCAATCAATTTGTAAATTAACTTTGTCACCCTTTTTTAAATCGCCATCCACTTTTCCAAGATGCAACGGTTTGCCGTCGTTGTAACTGACGTGAGAGACCGCCAGGCTTCCATGTGGTCCTTCGATTCTTCCTTGATCAGACGGTTGCCCTCCACCGGCGGGATAAAATATTGTTTCTTTGAGAATTACCCAGGTTTGATTGCCCTTGTTGCCGATATCTAAAACCGCCGTTTCAAGGGTTTTTTGATACGAATCAGTCAGATAGATAAGTTTGGTCATGTTTTAGCACAAAAAAATCCCCTTTCGGGGAGTTTTAAAATAATGTTTTCCTCCCCTATTAAAGTACGATGGTAAAAAAGAAATATCGGGGAGTAAGAGAAATAATCATCATTTAAATCTTAAATTAAACTTTTTTGCGAATCAAGCGGCACTACTTAACTTTATCGATAATGGCCTTAAAGGAGTTCGAGTCATTCACCGCCATTTCGGCCAGAATTTTTCTATTGATAGTAATATTTGCCACCTTTAACCGATTGATGAATGTCGAGTAGGTCATTCCTGCTTGCCTTAAGGCGATATTTAGCCTTGTTATCCACAAACTTCTTAGCTGTCGTTTGCGTAGTTTCCGCCCGGCGTAAGCGTATTGTCCGGCATGCAAGGTGGCTTCGGAAGCCGCTTTCACTAACCGGTGTTTTGTCATCCGGTAACCCTTTGCCCTCTTTAACAACTTTCGGTGTCTTATTTGTGCTTTTGACTTTACTCTCATATGTGTTTTTATTGAGGTTACTCGCTATTTTAGCTCGGATTGCAAAAATCGTCCAGATTGGAGACTATAAGTTACACTTTCAATATTCGGGCAATCTTCTTCTTAACTCTTCCCGTAACTTGTTTTTCGACTCCCAACCGCCTCATTTGTGATTTTGTTTTTTTTCGCTTAAGGTGTCGATTAAACGAAGATCGTCTTAATATCTTTCCTGTTCCGGAAACTCTGAACCTTCGTTGGACGGATCGACGTGATTTCATCTTCGGCATATTATCCTTTCTTTGCCGGTGTCATAACGGCAATAATTTGGCGACCTATCAGTTTTGGCATCTGATCAACAGTGGCATAATCTGCCAGTGCATCAAATGCCTTTTTCATTATTATAAACCCAAATTGAGTTTTTCCCATCTGTCTTCCTGTGAAGCGTACGGTGATCCTGACTTTGTTCCCCTCAGTAATGAATTCTTTCATACGCTCCACTTTTACTCGAAAATCACCTTCAGCCATAAAAGGTGTTAAGCGGACTTCTTTTAAGTCTACTTTCTTAACTTTCTTGGCGGCTTCTCTTTCTTTTTTAGCTTCTTGATATCTAAATTTTTTAAAATCAATCAGCTTAATAACCGGCGGTTGAGCTTCACCTGATATTTCTACCAGATCTTGGTTTGATTCCTCTGCCATTTTCCTGGCTTCTTCGATAGGTACTACCCCGATCTGTTTCCCATCCGAAGAAATGAGTCTTACAGGAGAAGCGGTAATTTGATTATTTAATCGGTATACTTTTATGGCTGCCAAAGTCAAAAACTAACTAATTAGTCAAAGATTATCATAGATTACTACGACTAGCAATAGATTTTTCAAGACGGTCAATCAGGGCTTCAAGGGCTATTTGACCTAAATCTTCACCTGTTCGCAGTCTAACCGCAACCGTACCCGTTTCTGCTTCTCTTCCTCCAACAATAAGCATGTAGGGCATTTTCTTCAGCTGGGCATCTCGAATTTTGGCTTGCATGGTCTCAGTTCTGTCATCAAGCTCAACGCGGATATCTTTATTTTTTAACTGATCAGCAACCGTTTTCCCGTATTCCGAAAACTTATCCGAAATAGGGATTACCACCACTTGAACTGGCGCCAGCCACAAAGGAAAGGCTCCGCCATAGTGTTCAATTAAAACGCCAAAGAATCTTTCCATCGAGCCCAAAATTGTACGGTGGATCATAACAACGGTTTTTTCTTGACCATCCTTATCAATAAACTTGACATCAAGACCCCTTCCCATTTGCTTTAGGTACTTGGCTAAATTTTCTCGCGTCCTGAATTTATCCCTAAAGGTCTTAAGTTCCCAAAAATCATCAATATCCTTCTTGGATGACTCGGAAAGGGTGGGTAGATTGAAATCAAACTGGATTGTTCCAAGTTGCCACTCGCGTCCCAATGAATCTCTAACCTTCGAATCTATTTTTGGACCGTAAAATACTCCGGCACCTTCGTCAACCTTGAAACTGACATTTTCCATTTCCATCGCTCTTTTAAGTGCATCCTGGGCAAAGTCCCACATTTCCAAAGTGCCCAAGTACTCCTCGGGTCTGGTGGAAAGGTATGCCTGGTAATCTTTAAAACCAAATATCTCCTCATAAAAATACCTTGTCAATTTGATAGTCTCTCGCACTTCATCAATTACTTGTTCTGGGGTACAAAAGATATGAGAATCATCTTGCGTAAATCCTCTTACTCTAGTCATCCCATGTAGAACCCCGGCTCTTTCGTACCGATACACAGTCCCCAGTTCGCCCATTCTGAGCGGCAATTCCCGATAACTTCGAGGGTGAACTTTAAATATCTGTACATGATTAGGGCAATTCATTGGTTTAAGTTGCTCGTCGGCTGAGTAGTCGCTTTTACTTTCTCCCTCGATATACTGATGCAGCATTGCCGGGAACATGGAGTTAATATATTTCGTATAGTGGCGAGTCTTAACAAACATATCCATACCGGCGATATGCGGGGTGAATACAAGCTGATAGCCGTTTTTTATATGAACATCCTTCCAAAACTGCTCTACAATGTTTCTTACGGTTGCCAGCTTGGGATGCCAAAGGATTAACCCCTGCCCGGTCAACTGGTTTGTTGAAAATAGATCTAGTTCTTGACCTAGTTTTCGATGATCTCTTTTCTCAGATTCTTCAAGTTGTTTAAGATAAGCATCAAGCTCGACGCTTGAAGGAAAGGCCGTACCATAAATCCTGGTTAGCATTTTATTTTTTTCGTCACCATGCCAGTAGGCTCCTGCAATTTTTAGGAGTTTGAAGGCCCTTATCATCCCGGTTGATTTGACATGTGGTCCGCTACAAAGATCTAAATCTTCACTACCCATCTTATAAATAGATAGCTTTTCGCCACGTTTTTTTATTTGGTTAACCCAGTCGAGCTTAAAGGGATTGCCTTTAAAAGTCTTTCGTGCTTCAGAATCGGAAATATATTCCTGGGTCATTGTGAGATCCGCTTGGATTAACCGGTTCATCTCTTTTTCAATTTTGGGGAAATCGGACTCGTTGACTTTTTCGTCCAAGTCAAAATCAAAATAGAAACCCTCGTCTGTTGCCGGCCCCATGGCCTTTTTAAGCTTCGGATAAAGATTTTGCATGGCCGTGTGCAGGACATGCTCGGCGGTGTGCCTTATGGCCCATAAATTTTGTTCTTCCTTCGATTTTTTGGATAACTTTTCTTCAAGAATTTTAGACATAGTGTGCGATAAAAACAAAATACCCGCTTTTCTTTGTGCGAGTTCAAGTTTCCTTGGACGGTTCCATCGCACTTCTTGCGGGTACTTAATTAACCCCAATTACGCTGGTTTGCGCTTTTGCCGTGTCTCACCGAAAGGCGGAACTTTGAGTTTGGTAGGCTCATGCAACCGGCAAAAGATCTTGGCTTAATTATATAAACTATTATTTTGCTGTCAACCCTTCATTGAGAACACTTAGCTTGGGATCCAAAAAACGGCCGTTTTTCTGAATTGTTTTTCCGTCAATCTTAATCTCTCCTCCACCATATTGCGGCAGCATTAATATGGTGATATCCCAATGGATACTGCTGCGGTTTCCGTTATCCAAGTTGACCTTCTCTCCTCCTACTTCCGTTAGTTCATAGGCCTTTCCGGGTGTGATGTGAAAGCTCCCACCTACTTTTTCATTTAAAAGCGGATTTATTAACCTGTTTCGAAGATTAGTCCTGTGTTTTAAATTCAGAAGTTCCATAATTT
>LCJH01000002.1:0-1188 GCA_000999595.1 Microgenomates group bacterium GW2011_GWA2_44_7 | reverse complement strand
CGTAAGAATATACCCCGGGGGCGAAAATCTGCCCGTTTACCGAATGTTTTACCGGGCTGGAAAATACTTCAGATCCCGGGTAATTGACATCGATGATGGTATTGGCAAACGTCATCGGTCCGATGTCCATAGCTATCTTAGTTCTCTTTGTTATATTGGGGTCGTTTTGGTTTGCAGAAATCTCTAGGGCTTTTCCTTTATTTAGAACTTTTACTAACTGTTTCTGAGCTTCTTTTATCTTTTCCCATGGCTGATTACAAGCACTAAAAAACAAATTTACATATTCTTCGTAAGGGATTTTTTCCACGCGAGCTTCAAAGGGAGTCGGCCAGTATATCAAGCACCAATTAGTGTGATTGACCCGAAAGTCCATAAGTACTGTCTTTTGGGCCTGCGTCCAGAGTTTCATTTTATCATTTGGTACTGCTCCCATTACCAAAGGATCTTCTGCCGCTCTAATTAAGAAAACAACATCAGCTTCATGTAGCTGTATATCAAGGAATGTCTGACTTCTGGCGATGTCCCGATTGTTCATAAAAGTGGCCAGAGTCCTATCAATATTCATATTTCTAACGTAGTACCAGACCCTAGCACCCTTCCTTGAAGATAGCTCTGCGACGGTTTCTGCCAATTGACCACCCGGTGCGTCATAAAAAATTATCACTTTTTGCCCGCTTTTTAGTTTTGCACAAACCTCCACCATATCCTTAGCAATTTTGCTTACTAAATCTTGCCTAAAGGGCGGAATTACATTTTTCTCCCAACCTTTTTGTATTAAATCTTTCTGCATTGGCTACTCTTTAGATTATCAGATAACTTCCTTAAATGTGCTTACACTGAAAAGTTTTGTCGAAAACTTTTTAGTACGAGAGCTAGATTCTGGCCGGTGTTTACACTGAAAAGTTTTGTCGAAAACTTTTTAGTGGGCGCATCAGGACTCGAACCTGAGACCTTTTCAATGTCAATGAAACACTCTACCAACTGAGCTATGCGCCCTAAAAAATTTCAGCGAAAATTTTTCAGGGTAAACCCCGACAACAAAGGATAGTTTAAATTTAAGCGGACAAAAATACAAGAAATACAAACTGGTGTTAGCGCAAAGTGATAATGTCACCCCGGTGAGCAAAGTAGAAATGTCACCTTTTTAAGAAGTAGTCTTACCCCATAAGGTAAATGATTGGGGGTGAG
>LCJH01000001.1 GCA_000999595.1 Microgenomates group bacterium GW2011_GWA2_44_7 | reverse complement strand
GAAATTATCTCGTGTGCAAAAGACGTTTTGGCTCGTTCGTCTATACCTTCATAATGTCCGCAAACAAAAATTAGATGCTTCTTAAGTGCCAGTTGCCCAGCCAACCGTTGATTAAATTTCTTTCCTGAGGGATCAACAAAGATAATATAGGAGTCTTTTGTCCGCAGCTCACTAATTGCTTTATCTATAGGCTCCACCATTAAAATCATGCCTGGACCACCCCCATACGGTCGATCGTCGACTGTTCCGCGCTTATCGATAGTCCACTTTCGGAGGTTGTGTGTACTGATAACAAGCCTCCTCTTCTCTTGAGCCCTTTTCAAAATACTACTTGAAAGCGGCCCGATAAATGCTTCTGGAAATAAAGTTATAATATCAATATTCATTCCCGGTTATTTTACCAGTTATCTTGCGAACTTTTTTTATGATAATCTAACAAGTATGAAGATTCTTGTAATTGTCCCCACATACAATGAAGCGGAAAATATTGTTAAATCTATTGAAGGAATAAGACGGGCATTTAGCAAGGTCAAGGGGCATGATTTAGGAATTATTGTCGTTGACGACACGTCTCCAGACGGCACAGCTGATATCGTTCGGGATTTAATGCAATTTGTCCCCAATTTAGACTTGGTTGTTAATAAGCACAAAGTTGGCTTAGGCGGTGCCTATTTGGTTGCCATGGCTTATGCATTTGAGAAAAAAGGCGCCGATGCGGTTTTTGAAATGGATGCGGATTTGTCTCATGATCCGGATAAGATTCCTCAAATGATAAGAAAATTAGACGAGGGCTATGATTTGGTCCTTGGTTCAAGGTATATCCCCGGGGGAGGAATTCCTCAAAGTTGGGGTATTCACCGAAAATTTCTCTCGGTGATTGGCAATATTGTTGCCATGGTTTTATTTACCCGTTTCGATATTAAAGATTGGACAGGAGGATATCGGTTACTTCGTCGATGGGTCTATGAAAAATTTAAACCGCACGTGACGGAATATCGCAATTATACTTTTCAACTCTCATCTCTTTACTGGGCGCTGTTTTACAAAGCAAAGGTAGCGGAGGTACCCTTTCATTTTGTCGATCGTACGGCAGGGAAATCGAAAATGCCAAAGCTGGAGTACATTGTCCGAACGCTTTTATTTATTATAACGACTAGAGCCCAAGAGCCCAAAGTAAAGAAATTTATAAAATTCGGTATTGTCGGTTTTCTAGGCTATATTGTCACTTCTCTGGGCATTTGGATACTGGGTCGGATGAATATCGTCGAGGTTCTGGTTTGGTCGATAGCAACAGAAGCGGGGATTATCTCGAATTTTACTTGGAATAACCTTTGGACTTTTAAAGAAGAAAGTTTCACTAAGATATTAGACATTGTAAGGAAGTTTATGCAATTTAATTTGACTTCTGCCGGGGCACTCATAATTACTACCATCACTGGAACTGCCCTCGCTTCGGTTTTTGGGACACAGTACCGTCAAATCTATCTGCCTTTCATTATTGTTTTTTTGGTGCTCCCATACAATTGGCTGATGTACACACGGATCGTTTGGAAGCAGACTGGAAAAAAATAACCAAGTCAGGATTTCTTTGGTCAAATAAGCGATCCTAGGTAAACGTTAACGACTTCCAAATTATTACTTGGAACAGGGAATAAAAGCCGTATTAAGACCTTTGTAAGTTAAAAACAAGAAGTTGGCATGTTATACTTATTTCAAAATGGCCACGAAAAATAGTATCTCAGTTTTTTTCCCCGCTTATAATGAAGAATCAAACATAAAAAGGACTATCTCTTTGGCAATTAAAGAATTAGAAAGTTTAGACACAGATTATGAAGTCATAATCGTTGATGACGGCTCAGTTGACAAAACTGGTCTGATAGCCGATGCCTTAGCCGCTAAGAATAAGCGAATTAAGGTGATTCACCATTCTCCCAACCGAGGCTATGGCGGAGCATTGATCGCCGGCTTTTACAGTTCTAAGAAAGATCTAATTATTTTTACCGATGGTGACGGACAGTTTGACTTTGGTGAAGTGGTTAAATTTATACAACTAATTATCAATAATGATCTTGTCATCGGATATCGAGCTAATAGAGCCGAAGGCTTGCCTAGGGTTTTGCTTGCCCAAGCGCTGAGATTTTGGGATCTCATCTTTTTTGGTATTTGGTTTAAAGATATCGACTGTGCCTTTAAGATGATTAAAAGGAGCTCATTGGCTAAATTACCGAGACTAAAAACCAACACGGCGATGATAAGTACAGAACTATTAGTTAAAGCCAAAAGAGCGGGACTCAAAATTTCAGAAGTCCCGGTATCCCACTTTCCAGATCAGGGTGATAAAAATCGTAGAGAACGAGGTGCTCATCCAAAAATAATACTGCGAGCAGTTAAAGGGACGGTAGATTTATGGCTCTCGCTTCGTAGTAATTAATCTATGTTTATTGGTGGTAAGTTGTCTGCGCTGATCGTCCTTGTTCTTCTTGCAGCATTTCTCAGGCTTTATCAAATCGATCGGTATATGCAGTTTCAGGGGGATGAAGGCAGAGATGCACTTGTGCTTTGGAAGTTGGTAGTAGAGAAGAAATTAACATTAATCGGGCCGGGGACCTCTGTCGGGCATATGTACAACGGCCCCCTTTACTACTACCTAATATTACCCTCTTTCGTTCTCGCCGGCCTCTCACCTGTCGGTCCGTCAGTTTTTGTAGCCCTAATAGGTGTCGCCACTGTTTTGATGATATATCTAATTGGGAGAGAATGGTTTTCACCCATGGCCGGCTCTACCGCCGCCATATTATATGCACTTTCTCCAACGGTAATTATCTATTCACGATCTTCATGGAATCCAAATGTCATGCCCTTTTTTGCCCTTTTGGCTATATATGCAATTTGGCGAGTGTTTAATGGTGGCAAATTTAGGTGGTTATTAATCTGCTTTATCTCACTTGCCTTTGCAATCCAAGCGCACTACCTCGGACTTTTATTATTACCGACGATTCTTGTTTGGTGGCTTCTTGCTGTCAAAAAGGAAAAAGTAGACAGGCAAGCCCTGCTTCATTCAACAGCGATCTCGTTTATAGTATTTATTTTGCTGATGTCGCCGATAGTTTTATTTGATATCAGGCATCAATTTTTAAATTCGCGTGCAATGCTTACTTTCTTCTCCCAACGTCAAACGACCGTCAACTTTAAGGTTTACAAGGCTGTTCCCAATCTGCTACCTATTCTAGAAAGAATGACAACGTCCCTTCTAACTGCCGGTTCGAAACATCTCGGCACTATCACCTCAAGCGTGATTCTTTTTGGAACGATTGTCCTTTTTATCAGAAGGTATAAAGTTACCAGCTTAAGGTTATTAGTTACCTGGGTTAGCTTTGGTATTATCGGGTTAGGCCTTTATAAACAATCTCTTTTTGATCATTACTATGGCTTTATTTTCCCGGCAATTTTCTTAATCGCGGGGGCTCTTATAGATTACCTTTGGGAAACAGCCAAAGTAACTAGGGTAGCGGTAATAGTCGCGTTTATGGGCTTGCTTTATTTAAACCTTTCAGCCAGTCCTCTTTTGGCAACACCTTATGATCTTTATCAGCATGCCCAGGTTATTAGTCGTGAAATAGTACAGTCATCGGGAGGGAAAGATTTTAATTTGGGCATGATTGCGAATCAAAATTATGATGAAAGCTACCGCTTTATTTTGCGCAAATGGGGTGCACCTCTAAAAGAGATGCCACCTGACTTAACCGAACAGTTATTTGTCGTTTGTGAACTCCCGGTATCCCAGTGCAATCCTGTAGGTCATCCTAAAGCCGAAATAGCGAATTTTGGCTGGGCAAAGATTGACAGTTCTCGGTCTTTTCCCTGGGGGGTAACTCTTTATAAACTGATACATAACAAACCTTAAGCATGTTTCCTAAGATATTGCGATGGGGCAGAAACTGGGGATTGATGGGAGTTCTTTTATCAGTCGCTTTCCTTATTAGAGTTTATCGGTTAGATGAACTTCTCGGTTTTTATTTTGATCAGGGAAGGGATGCCTTAACAATACGAGATCTTATTGTTAACCATAAACTGTTTTTAATAGGTCCGACCACTGGTATAGAAGGAATATTTTTAGGTCCACTTTATTATTTTACGCTGCTTCCGTGGTATTGGCTCGGTAGTGGGGACCCCGTCTTTCCGGCAATTTATCTCTCTGCCACCACCGTATTGGCTCTTATTATGACCGCGAAATTAGCTGATGAAATTTTTGGTAGGAGAACCGCTTATATATTTATTGCCTTGGGAGGTTTTTCTTATTGGTTAGTAGTCGCAAGTCGTTGGTTATCCAATCCGACACAGCTTATGTTGTCAAGCTCGATAATGATTTGGGGATTATGGCAGATAATAAAAGGAAACCTCAAGTATTGGTTGGTTGTCTCGCTTGGCTTGGGTGTCAGCCTACAGTTTGAAGCCGCCAGCGCTTTCTTTTTCCTTCCGGCAATCTTGATTTTCTTGACATGGCAACGCAAAAAAGCTCCCAAAGGCTATCTCTTGATTTTTTCCCTATTCTTGTTTATTCTGACCCTTCTTCCACAAGCCTTATTTGATCTTCGACACGATTCTTTAATGATCAAGTCTTTTTATCGATTTCTAATAAGCGAACAAAGCTTCCGACACGATCTCTTTGCTGTTCTCGGGTCGAGGCTAAATTATTATTGGCAAGCTTTATGGTTAAAAATTGTTGCAAGCGATGTTCCTGTTGCGAATTTCATGCTAATCAGTGTCGCCGGATCATTAGTGCTTTTCAGATCACGGTTAAAATCAGACGGAATAAAACTACTATTATTATGGCTGTTAACGCCCTTGATAGGCCTTCTTTTTTATCAAGGTAATTCGGGGTATGTCTGGGATTACTATTTAACAGGTATTTATTTGGTTTTTGTCCTCCTTGTCTCAGTTCTAACCGCTTGGTGGACGAAATATTTATTCGGCAAGGCGCTCTTTATCGTCTTTATGCTTCTTTTCATTTGGTTAAATCTTCCTCTTATTAGAAATTACCTGGTAGCTGGGACCGATGGTCCGGTTAATGTCGTTCTTGGAAACGAAAAACAAGCGGTTAACTGGGTTTTACAGCGAGCCAAACAGGAGGGTGAACCATATAATACCGATGTCTATGTGCCTCCGGTCATTCCACACGCATATGACTATTTATTCAAATGGTTAGGAACTAAGCCTTCCCATTTGCTTTTGCCCTCAACCGCATTGACTCCTAAGCTATATACTATCTACGAAGTCGATGTACCTCATCCGGAAAGACTTGCCGCGTGGCTTACCCGCCAAAAGAAAATAGGGAGGGTTGACCAAGTAGCCACCTTTGGAGGAATTACTGTAGAACAACGAACTCGTATAAAATAGACTTATAACTGTGAACAAATGATATTTTTATCAGTAATAATACCCTGCTATAACGAATTAGAAAATCTAAAAAGAGGTGTGTTAGCGGAGGTCACAAGCTATCTTTCGCGCCAGAACTTTGATTGGGAAATTGTTATCTCTGATGACGGTTCATCTGACGGAAGTTTTGAGTTAGTAGAAAAATATATCAAGGGCAAAAAACATTTCGTTCACCTTAGAAACCCAAAAGGAGGAAAAGCATTCGCTCTTAGGGCAGGCATCAATAAAGCCAAGGGGAAATATGTATTATTCACCGATATGGATCAATCAACTCCAATTGATGAATTTGAAAAATTCAAAGAGGGGATCGAGCATGGGTACGAAATTGTTATCGGATCTAGGGGTTTTAAGCGTGAGAATTACCCGTTTGTTAGAAAAATTGCTTCTCCGATTTTTCTACTGATTAGAAGAGCGTTGGTACTTTCGAGCATTCACGATACCCAGTGTGGCTTTAAGTGTTTTAGAACGGATGTCGTTAAAAAGGTTTTTTCTAAGCTAGAAGTTTTTCGACGGCAACGAGGATCAGGGTGGCGAGTAGGCGCTTGGGACGTCGAGCTGTTATTTGTTGCTCAAAGAATGAACTTTAAGATCAAAGAGATCACCGTTGAGTGGCGAAATATAGATTCAAGTACCTCCAAACAACGAAAATTTGTTCAAGAATCAGTGGAGATGCTGCGGGAAATTATTCGAGTAAGAAAGAACGAAATTCTAGGGATTTACGATTAAGATGAATCATAAGGACGTCATTCTTATCGCCGTCATTTTCTTCATTGGAATTATCTTAAGGCTTTATAGTTTAGGTACAACTCTGCCGGTTTTTGTCGACGAAGCTATTTATGTTCGCTGGGCACAAGTTATGAAGGCAGAAGAGACCTTAAGGTTTTTACCTCTTTCAGATGGCAAACAACCGCTTTTTATGTGGTTGGTAATTCCTTCTCTCAAATTATTCTCAGATCCCCTGTTTGCCGGTCGCTTTATCTCCGTACTTTCCGGTCTGGGAATAATGATCGAAATGGGATTAGTAAGTTGGCTCTTGTTCCGATCAAAACAAGTAGCAATAATTACATTTTTCTTAATCGCCTCCTCTCCCTTTTTAGTATTTTTTGATCGGAAAGCCTTAGTTGATAGTCTGCTTACTTTCTGGGGAATGGGCGCTCTGGTCTTGGGTCTACTGTTTGTACGCAATCCAAGGTTTGACTTATCACTCTTAATCGGTGGGGCGCTGGGTGGTGCTTGGTTGACCAAAACACCGGGCGAATTTTTCTTCTTTCTTTTGCCTACTGTGCTATTGGTTGCCCCAAAAAAAAGTTTAGCTGACTGGAAGTTTCTGCTAAAGGCGTTGTCAGGCTTCTTGGTCGCCTTAATTGTTGGCTTTGGCATATATAATATTTTGCGTTTAGGGCCGAATTTTCATCTAATAGGCTCTCGAAACCTTGATTACATTTATTCACTAAATGAAATAATCAGTCACCCATTAACTCCTCTGATTTCAAACCTCGAGCAGGTTGGTTGGTGGCTAATCATACTCATGACACTTCCGATTGTTATTCTTGGAGTTATCGGGGCCTATCGTATGCTGCGCCGTATGCCATCAAAAGCCCTGTTGCTATTCGTTTGGACGATAGGACCAATATTAATCGAGTCAATTTTTGGTAAAGTTTTTACTGCCAGGTACATTTTGTTTACAGTTCCGGCGATGCTGCTCTTTGGGGCATATGGCATATCCAGAGTCTCCCCAACTATATGGAAGAGTGGACTGCCGGGTACGGCCTGCGGGAGATCGCCGCTTACTTAAAGGGCAGACCCGACAATATTAATATTTTAGTTGGCACAGAAGGTTTTTTTGGGACAATGCCGGACGGTTTACAAATGTATCTCGAGGGGCGTTCTAATATTCGGGTCGTTGGCCTGGCTTATCCGATCAAAGACATTCCGACTTCGCTCAATAATGCCCTCGGGGATAACGAGGTCTATCTGATAGCCAACAAGAGCCGTTTTGAAATAATGGATCCACCAAAACATGGATTAGAACTCGTTTCTTCCTTCGCCAAGCCATCACGGGTTGATGGATCGACCGAAATATTATATTTCTATCGAGTGAAACCGCAATTGCCCATATAAATGAGCAAACTAAATAACCAATCACGGCTTTGGTGGCTGCTCTTGATTATCACAATTCCCTCTTTTCTATCACTTTTGCGCGGGGGTTTCTTCCCGATGCATGACGACCTACCGGTAGTCAGACAATATGCTTTAGAAGAATGTCTTAGGGATTTGCAGCTTCCATGTAGGTGGACGAAAGAACTGGGCAACGGTTATGGTTATCCGTTAATGAATTTTTATCCACCCCTTCCTTACGTTTTTGGACTCGTTCCTAGGGCCATGGGCCTTTCGTATTTGGATACGGTTAAGTTGCTATTTATTTTGTCATTGGTTGTTTCGGCCGGGTTTATGGCTCGTCTCGGAAATATTTTCTTAGGTAAATGGGGTGGCATACTGGCGGCTGTGTTTTATTTGTACAGCCCATACCATGCACTGGATCTTTATGTCAGGGGCGACTTAAATGAGCTCTGGGCAATAGCTATTTTTCCGGCAACGCTGTGGTTTGGGTACCGATTAGTAAAACACCCCAATTTGAAAAATGCAATAAAGTTGGGGTTAACAGAGGCGATGATAATTCTTTCTCATGTCGGCATGACGCTGATCTTTACCCCCTTGCTTGTGATCTGGATTCTTATCTGGCTAGCTGCTTCAAATAAACAGACGCTAACAAGGGCAATTAAAACTCTGATTATCTCTGCCGTTATCGCTGTCGGTATCTCTGCCTTTTTTATCTTCCCCGTTATTTATGAACAACAGTACGTTCATATTGAAACCTTGGTCATAGGCTACTTTAACTTTTTGGCCCATTTCGTGGATATTAATCAATTGTTTGTCTCACGCTTTTGGGGTTATGGGGCTTCGGTTTTCGGCCCCAACGACGGAATGGCGTTTCAAATAGGGATTGTCCACTGGTTAGTTGGTCTTATTTCCATGCTAACGATAATTTCTTGGCGGGAAAAAAGTCGGGATAGAATTATTGTCGTTATTTTTTTGCTAGTGATATTTTTACTAACCAGCTTCCTCACCCATTGGAAAGCAACCCCATTTTGGCAAATAGCTCCTAAACTAGAATATCTGCAGTTTTCGTGGAGATTTATGTCAATCGTCATGCTGGCGATATCCCTAATTGCCGCCAGCGTCGTTGTTTTTTTTCGTGAAAGTCGTCAGTCACTTATTGTTGCGGCCCTGGTTGGTATTAGCTTAATTGCCTACGTGGTATATTTTCAACCCATTAGTTGGTACAACGATCGAACAGATGAAATACAATTTTCTGGCAAGCTCTGGGCTAGACAAATCAGTGCTGGTATTTATGACTATTTACCTTTATGGTCAAAAGCTCCTCCCGGGGTACCGTCCTCATCCGATGCGGTGTTGGCCACAGGGATACCGGTAAAAGCAAGTATAAAAAAGTCAAATAGCCAAATCTATAAAATTGAAAATAATACATCCGGTCCCATTACGATGGTGGTCAACACTCTTTATTATCCTGGGTGGTTGGTTAAGATTAACGGCAGCACCCAAAACGCTCGTGTAACTGACGGAGAACTTGGTTTAATCAAGTTAGAAGTTCCGGTCGGAATCAACGATATTGAAGTGAAGTTTTCAGAAACACCATTAAGGGTGGTATCTGATTATCTTTCGTTCGCGTCAGTATTGGGAGTTGTCGGAGCCTGGCTTCTACAACAAAAATTAGCTCAAGCCTAATCCTTCGCCGAATTCCCGGAGATTAGCCATTCGGAGATACAATAATATCAAAGTCATGATCAATCTAAAGCTTGATGATCCCGAAGCTGCCGAAAGGCATGAATTGGATCTGGCGACTGTAAAGAGGCGGACAGTACGGGGTGTGGTTACCTTAATTATACGCAATCAACTAAGCACTCTAATTACGGTTGCCGGCTTTGCATTGCTGTCGGCCAAGTTCCGTGAGAACGAAATTGGAACATATATCCTCGTCTCTGCGGTGATTGATATTTTTACATATTTCTCCGATGTCGGCCTTGCCGCTGCCCTTGTCCAAAAAAAGACCACCCCCACCTTGCAGGAATTTCGTAGCTCCTTTACCCTGCAACAGTTGTTAGTAACGACCTCTGTGGTGGCAATATTTCTGCTAAGCCCATTTGTCAGACAGTGGAATCACCTTCAACCGACCCAAATGACCCTCCTCTACGCTTTGGCGTTTAGTTTTTGGCTGGTATCATTTAAAAGTATTCCCAGTGTGATGCTGGAACGTAAACTGGAATTTCAGAAGATTGTCTTGGTTGCCTTGCTGGAAACAGCAGTGTTTAACTTTCTCTTAGTTCTTCTTGCCTATCAGGGTTTTGGACTAAATAGCTACACGGTCGCAGTTTTGGGCAGAGCTTTTGTAGGTGTAACTGCGTTGTATTTAATTTCACCTTGGCAAGTCGGCCTATCTTTTAAATTTAGTAATCTTAAAAGCCTTTTTAGGTTTGGAGTACCGTATCAAGTAAATTCTCTAATCGCCCTGATCAAAGATCGATTAACAATCGTATTTTTAGGCGGGATAATTGGCCCCGGGGCCATTGGTTTTGCCGGTTGGGCAGAAAGGAATGCTAATCAGGTTTTGCGGGCATTTATGGATCCTGTTAATACCGTTACATTTCCGGCTTATTCTCGACTGCAGGACGATAGAGCGGAATTGGGACGAACAGTTTCAAAGTCATTATTCTTTATAACAGCCCTTGTGTTTCCGGTGGTGATAACGATGGCGATTCTCGCCCCTTGGGTTTTAATGTTAATCCCGGTCTATCTGCACTGGAGCCCGGCCCTAGCCGCTTTAGACTTTTATATTATCAATGCAATGTGGGCGGCGATTTCCACCCATTTGACCAATGTCTTAAATAGTATCGGCAAAATAAAGTGGAACACCTATTTAATGCTTTTCTGGACGGCATTAACTTGGTTGCTAATTCCATCGTTAGCTCTCAAGTTTGGTTACACCGGCATGGCTATCGGAACTGCAATTGTCGGCTGCACCTCGTTTATCCCCATTATCTTGGTCCGAAGAGAAGTTCCATTTTCCTTGGCAGGTGTCTTCAAAGTTCTTGTGTCTAGCGCTTTTCTCGGTATTGTTTTAGTGCTTGGGAGATTCATTCTGCCGGTATCGTGGATTTCTCTGTTTACCATAGGGCTAGCAGGGACGGCCGTGTATTTGCTCTCTATTTACGTGCTGACCGAAGGAATGGTAGTCACTGAGGCGAAAACGCTCCTATTATTAATCCGCAAACATGAGGCAAAGAAGGCTTAACTGGGAGACCCCCCTACTGCTTTTCATAGGTTCGCTCTCGTGGTCTCTGACCATGATTAAAAGCGGTCTACCGACCAAGTGGGGTTTGGGCTTTTGGGGGGCAAATGGCCATGATGCCATCTGGCATCTGTCTCTAATTGAATCAATAAAGCAAGGCTTTCCTGTCGTGAACCCCCTATTCTCTCCGACACCAATTTCGAACTATCACTGGGGTTTTGACCTCATAATCGCCTTAGCTTCGAAGTGGACCGGCCTTTCAGCCGGCGTTCTATACTTTCAGATTCTCCCTCCTTTGATGGCAATCGCCATTGGAGTCTTAACTTTCCTACTGATCAAGGAGTGGACCGGTTCAAAAAAGGCAGCCAACTGGGCCACGTTTTTTACTTTTTTTGGAGGAAGCTTTGGGTGGTTTATCACATACTTACGATCCGGCCAGCTGGGAGGCGAATCTCTTTTCTGGTCACAACAATCAATTTCCACGCTTATCAACCCACCATTTGCACTTTCACTTGTTTTTTTAATTGGTGGATTTTATTTGGTGATAAAAGGTTTAAATCCTAAGTTTCCATTGTTAGTTTTACAGATAATAATCTTCGGTTTATTATTCTTTGTTAAAAGTTATGCCGGGGTAATAGGGCTTGCAGGCTTGACGATTATTGCATTTTGGCAGGTGCTTATTAAGAAACAATTAGTGGGCCTTTGGCGAGCCGGAGGAGCCATTATAATTACAGTTCTTTTATTCCTTTGGACAGCCCCCCAATCAAGCGGGTTACTGGTGCTGGAGCCTCTATGGTTTCCTCGGACGATGATTGAGGCGCCAGACAGACTATTTATCCCCAAGCTGGCCGAAGCATTTAATGCCTATCTTTTCTTAGGGCTATATAGCAGAGTGATTATTCTTTCCATTCTTATTACCACCGTATTTATATTGGGAAATATAGGTACGAGGATTTTGGGGCTTATTTATCTATTAAATTTGCTGAAGGGAAACTGGAGGGAAAGATATTTTGATCTGGCGTTAATTGGCATGTCTTTAATCGCTTTGATCTTTCCGCTGGTCTTTGTTCAAAAGGGGACAACCTGGAACACAATCCAGTTCTTTTACTATGGCCAAATTTTTGTCGGCTGGACGGCGGGCATAGAAATAGCCAGACTAAAAATAAGTAAGCCTTTTTATAAAAAGCTACTGTTACTTTCAATTATCCTATTTACCCTACCCACAAGTTTTTCGTCCTTGTACTATAACTATCTCCCAAACAGACCACCCGCCACGCTACCGTTTAATGAGTTAAGCGCCTTAAATTTCTTAAAGCGGGAACCGCCCGGTACCGTGCTTACCTATCCTTACGAAAAGCCGGCTCTTACCCAGCTGCCTGAGCCACCGATTCCGCTTCGAAAATACACCTCCACCGCATACGTATCCGCGTATTCTGGCAAACCGTCATACTTGGCTGACAGCGTTAATTTGGATATCCTCGGTGTCCCCTGGAAACAACGCCATGAGCAGGCGATGAAATTCTTTACCGCAGGGGACACATTCATGGCAATGCGGTTTTTAAGGGATAATCGAATCCTCTATGTTTATTTAAGTGAGGACCAAGTTCTCCCGGGCTCGGTCAGGGAATTAGGACTTTCCGCGATATACTCACAAGCGGGCATCCGTATCTACCGGGTTGACGGGCTATAACTCCTTTTGCTCCCGACGTTAAAGCTGATGTAAAATTGCCTTACGTGGCGAGCTTAATATCCGTTGTCATTACCACCAGAAACGAAGAAAAATATCTTCCCCAGGTTCTATCCTCAGTTAAGGAGCTTGCGGACGAAATTCTGATTGTTGACATAGAAAGTCGGGACAACAGTGTCGAGGTTGCCAAGAAGTTCGGAGCACGTGTCATTAGCCATAAGTACATTAATTACGTCGAGCCTGTGAGAAATTTTGGCGTCTCGCAAGCAAAAGGGGACTGGATCCTCGTTCTCGACCCGGATGAGGAAGTTTCGCCAAAATTGCGTGCGACTTTAAAAGCAATCGCAAAAAAGCCAGAAAAAGGAAAAATTACCTATTACGCCATTCCGAGAAAAAATATTGTCTTTGGCAAGTGGATTCAGGGATCACGATGGTGGCCGGATTACAAAATTCGTTTTTTTAAAAAAGGCACGGCGATATGGTCCGGTGAAATACACCATGAACCAAAAATGGTCGGGGAGGGTAAAAAAATGACCGCCAATGAAGAAATTGCCATCATTCATTATCATTATGACTCAATTGAGAAATTTATCTTGTGGGCCAATCGTTATGCTGATGTTCGCTGTGCTGCTTTACTAAAAAATGGCTACAGCTTTCAATGGGAAGATTTAATCCGCAAGCCATTTGGGGAGTTTTTGAGTCGTTATTTCTTTGGAAAAGGCTATAAGGACGGACTTCATGGGTTGGCCTTAGGACTTCTTCAGGGTTTTGCCGAAGTTTTGGTCTTAGTCAAAGTCTGGGAAAGACAGGGTTTTATCCCTCGTGATATCTCACTTACTCAATTTCAAGATGAAGCTAAATCAGCCAATAAAGAGTTCAGTTATTGGCTGGCCGACAGTTTAATAAAAACACAAAACAACCCCATAGAAAAGTTCCGTTTAAAACTGATCCGCAAGCTCTCATCGTAAATTACCGAAGAATAACATTAGAAAGTAATGGAAATGAAGAAAATAAAGGTAAGTATTGTAATCCCTATTTGGAATAGCCAAAGAGATCTCCCGGGTCTGCTTAAGTCGCTCCTAGCCCAAAAACTAACCGGTATTAATCTTACCGTCATTCTCTCTGACAACGGTTCAAAGGATAAATCGGTTGAACTAGCTAGGAAGCTATACCCCGGAGTGTTAATTGTTCGCAATAATAACAATCTCGGACTCGCGGGCGGAAACAACAAGGGCATAGAAAAAGCCCTTTCCCTTGGAAAAGAGGTAATCATCGTCTTAAATGTTGACACCATTCTTGATCCGAATCTGGTCGAAAACTTAGTGGCCGCCCATCGCCGCCATCCCAATAGTTTACTTTCTCCAAAAATATACTTTGCTCCCCAGCGAGAATTTCACTTTGATCGGTATCAAAAAAATGAGCGCGGGAAAGTGATCTGGTATGCCGGTGGTATTACTGACTGGGACAATGTCATCGGAATGCACCGAGGGGTAGATGAGGTGGACATAGGCCAATATGCCTCAGAAGAAACAACCGATTTTGCTACCGGTTGCTGCATGCTTATCCCTGCCTCTCTGGCAAAAAAAACGGGCGGCTTTGATCAAAAGCTCTATTTATATTATGAAGACAATGATCTCTCAATGAGAATCAAGAAGCTGGGTGGGACAGTTTGGTATATCCCTTCTGCCGAGCTTTGGCATATAAATGCCGGTTCTTCCGGAGTCGGCTCCGGACTACAGGACTATTTCACCGTGCGAAATCGACTGCTCTTTGGCATGCGTTGGGCATCATTGCGGGCAAAGATAGCATTAATAAGAGAGGCGGTCAGGACCCTAACAACCGGAAGACATTGGCAAAAGTTGGGTGCTCGTGACTTTTTCCTCGGACGTTTTGGCAAAGGCAGTTATCCCCTATGAGTATCTCCATCCTGATCCCGGCCAAGAATGAAGAATCGATGATCGAAGAGTGTTTGGCATCGGCAAGATGGGCAGACGAGGTTATCGTACTGGATAATGGATCCACGGATGATACAAAAAAAATAGTAAAAACACACCAATGGGTAAAATATTTCTGTGCAGAAGGAGTTTTGGAAAAATATGGGTCAAGGAAAAACAAGCTAAAGAGTCTTGCCACCGGCGGGTGGTTGTTTTATCTGGACGCGGATGAACGTATTACCCCCCTGTTAAGAAACGAGCTCTTAAGGGTCACTAAAGATAATAATCCACTTGCCGCTTACGCCGTTCCCAGGAGAAATTTCTTGCTCGGCAAAGAGCTTAAATTCGGTGGTTGGGGTAATGATTATGTAATGCGTCTCTTTAAAAAAGATGCATTGATTAAATTTATCGGCGAACTTCACGAGCAAGCTATTTTTGACGGTCATTTTGGGAAATTAACCCAAGCCCTCATCCATTACCAACCAGTGACGCTTGAAGAGGCACTAGCCAAAAGCGTTATTTGGTCGGACTATGAAGCAAAACTTTTTTTGGCTCCGGGAATCAATCATCCAACGGTTGTCTGGTGGCGCGTTTTGAAAATGGGCGGTTTAACTCTTTGGGATCGGTTAATTAAAAAACAAGGATTTCGGGATGGTACAGAGGGCTGGATAGAATCTGTCTATCAGGCATATCACACCATGATCGTTTATTTACGCCTTTGGGAACTTCAACAATAATACAAATGAAGCAGGCAGCGATCTATGATCCTTATTTAGACACATTAGGCGGTGGCGAGAGATACACGCTATCCGTCGCCGTTGCCCTCAAGGCAATGGGCTTCGGAGTCGATGTCCTCTGGTCGGATAAAAATGTGCTGGTCAAAAGCCAAGAAAGATTTCAAATTGACCTAAGCGGAATAAAAATCAAAAACGACTTTTTTAAAGGTAAAGCCCTGGTGCGCAAAATTTATAGTATGAGTAAATATGACTTGATATTTTTTGTCAGTGACGGCAGTGTCCCATTTTTGACCGCTAAGGTTAATTGGCTTCATTTTCAAGTTCCTTTCGTGGGAGTTGGGGGAAAATCGCTTATTAACACTCTTAAGTTTAAAGGTATCGGGCGGGTAGTGGTAAATTCTCTGTTTACAAAACAGATTATCGATAAGGAATATGGACTTCAGACTGATGTCTTGTATCCTCCTGTCGATTAGTCGACGATGGCCTTAAAGGTTGGACATTAATGTTGGCCGGCGGCCTCGGTGGTATCAAACAAACTGATCTAACACAGTTACAAAAATCGGCCGAAGGTTACCCGATCAAATTCACTTTCGCCCCGAATTTCTCACAACTTAAAGAGCTTTACGGTAAAAGTACCATCTATTGGACCGCCAGCGGTTACGGACAAGACGAAAACACCCATCCGGAACGGGTCGAACATTTTGGCATTACATTAGTCGAAGCGATGGCGGCAGGTTGTCTCGTTTTGCCAGTAAGAAAAGGCGGATTTAAAGAGATTCTGGGAGCAAAGTTTCTGGAATATGGATGGGATTCTTCTCAGGAATTAAAAGCAAGAACAAAAGAGCTAATTATGCGCCCCCCCGCTTTAAACCTTGTCGATGGATCCCGTCTTCGCCAGCGAGCTTTGGAATTTTCATTTATGAAGTTTAAAATTAATGTAAGAAAGAGGGTGAATGAGGATTTTTCAAAGTAAATACACCTTGGTCATCGCCGTTATCTTTGCCATCCTGACAAGGGTGGCCATCATGGGTTTGACCTATCACCCCGATGTTAGGGCAACGGCACTTGCGAGTTACCTTATCGTAGAAAAGGGCAAGTTCTTAGATCTTTACGACCAATTTTATCGCCCGCCCGAGGAAGATGATCTAATCAGTGTTTTTCAAAACCTGGGGACACAGGAACTAAACTCTCCACCCTTAGCTTATTTTATTCCTTCGGTCTTTAGGCTGGTCTTAAGGCCATTGATAGACAAAAGCATTGACCTGGTTGTTTTTGAGCAAAATGAAAGTCTCTTATTTTCTAAACCGGAATTTATGCTTTATTTAATTTTAATCAAAAGCCAGAACCTGTTTGCTGATCTTGGACTAGCATTCCTATTGACCTATTTTTTTAACCAGACCAAAGACAAGTGGAAGGTTTTCCTTTTATGGATGCTTAACCCAATAACTCTTTACGCCTCCTTTGCAATGGGCCAAAGGGATATTTGGCCGACGTTATTTACTGTCGCCGCCGGTGTACTGCTCACCAGGAGAAGATACATGTGGGCCTCGATAATGTTAGGCCTGGGTGGCAGTTACAAAATTTTTCCCCTACTTTTTCTTGTCCCAATCAGTCTTTATTTCGGGAAAAATATAATTGAAAAGTTAAAAATATTAGGAAGCGGGCTGATTGTCTATCTCACGATTGTTCTTCCTTTTGCCATCTTTTCTCCGGGGTATCGCGTGATGGCTTTGTTCGCTCCCCAGACAGATAAAATGTTATTTGCAAAAATAAATGTTTCAGGTGATCAGTTTCTTTCTGTCTTCGCCATCGGCTTTGTGGCCCTTGTTGGTCTGGGATTATTTGCCAAAAAGGTGTCATGGTTCACCATCTGGACAGGCATCCTGCTTCTTTTATTTTCCGTCACTCATTATCACCCACAGTGGTTTTTATGGATCACACCTTGGTTTGCCATTTTATGGTTAAAAGCAAAGGCACTTCGACCGTTAATCATTTTGCTTATGGTAGCAAATCTAGGGATTGTATTATCTTTCGATCCTTCATTGCATTACGCCCTTCTGGGACCCGCCCTTCCGGTCGTTAGAGAAATTCCCTACACTCTACCCGCTTTTATTGCGAAGTTCATTCCTTTCTCACAGGCAGTGAGTTTAGTCAGAAGCACTCTCGCAGGACTGGGTATTATTTTCTTCTGGCGTCTTGTTAATCTGGATATTAATCGCGAGTTATGAATTGGCAAGTTTCGGTAGTTATCCCTTGTTGGAACGGCCTCGAGGCACTCAAAGAAAGTTTGCCGGCAATCTTAAAGCTCAAAGGCGTCTTTGAGTGGATCCTGGTAGACGACGCTTCATCTGATGGGAGCACCAACTGGGTTAAAGAAAATTTTCCCAAAGTCAGGGTTATCAACCAACCTAAAAACGGTGGTTTTCCGTTAACGGCCAATACAGGAGTAAAGATCGCCAAAGGTGATTTAGTGGCGATTATTAATCATGATCTAATCCCAAAGCAAGACGCGATAGTCAACACACTTGTTCATTTTAGTAAACCCAATATATTTGGCGTGACCCTTAGGGAAACAAACGAACTTGGGGGCGGCATTGTTACTTGGCAAGACGGCTGGTTGGAACTGTCAGCGGCAAAAGTGACAAACAAGCCACAGGCGACTTTTTGGGGTAGCGGTGGCGAGACAATATACAAAAAAAAGATGTGGAATTTGTTGGGTGGTTATGACCTGATTTATTCCCCCGGGTATTGGGAGGACGTAGACCTGGGCCTCAGAGCCAGGCGGCGAGGTTGGAAGATGCTCTGGGAGCCTTCAGCCGTCATAACCAGTTCTGTTCGAGGTGCAAGTTTTGCCAAGCTCTTAGACACAAAATCGTTAATTAAAATAAAGGAGCGAAATAGGCTACTGGTAATTTGGATGAATATCCTCAGTGGAAAACTTATCAAGGAACATATTTATGCCTTGGTGAAGCGAGCTTTGACCCACCCCGGCTATTTATTTGTTATATTTGCTGCGATAACAAAATTAAACATCATTATTATTCGTAGAAATATTGAGCGAAGGGAGGGGAAACTAACCGATGAACAAGTTTTCAGTCGATCAAATTTTGCCTGAGGTTTCAATCATTATTGCAAGCTTTAACACGAAAGAATTACTGAAAGAGTGCCTATACTCTATTTTTAAAGATAAATCCTCAAGCCAGTGGGAAGTAGTTGTAGTTGACAATGGTTCCTCGGATGCATCTGTAACGATGATCAAGAGTAAATTTCCCCAGGTTCGTTTGATTGAAAATCGTTGTAATCTTGGCTTTGCTACAGCGCAAAATCAAGGGCTTAAATCCAGCCACGGCAAATACATTTTATTTCTAAATTCAGACACAATTGTTACAGGCGGTGTCATAAATTCTCTCGTCCAACTCCTCGCCTCAAACACCGATGTCGGCTTAGTTTCCCCGAAGATGGTCAACAAAGATCATTCGATTCAACCTTCCTGCTTTCATTTTCCTTCTGTGATCAACACGATAAAAGCATATTGGCTGGGAAAAAAAGAGCTAGTCGCCAAATATGCTCCGGCCTCGGATGAACCGGTCTGTGTAGATGCGGTCGTCGGGGCAGCCATGATGTTACCCTCTGTTGTGGCAAAAGATCTCGGCGGTTTTGATCAAAAATACTTTTTCTATTTCGAAGATTTAGATCTATGTCGCCGATTAAAGCAAAAAGGATGGTTAGTTGTCTTTAATCCTAAGGCAGTCATCATCCATCATCATGGAGCCAGCGGCAAACCAGCCGCCAACTTTAAATATCTTAAAGAATCCTTACTCTATCCGATAAAAAAAATAATCGGGTTATCAAGTGAAAACACTACCCATAATTACATAGTTGAAAGTAGCATTTTATACTTTGGTTGGTTAAGGCATCTGCTTATTACTCTGATTATTAGATTCGTACCACGGTCGTAATCCCCATGAAAAGTAGCTTGTTCGCTTTAATTTTATTGCTGGCTATTTTGATGAGGCTATTTATCTCTGTCAGGCTTTATAGCGGCGATGTAAATAACCACATTGCCTGGGGTAAGGAAATTACCATGTTTGGTATCCAAGGAATTTATGAACGAGAATTTACTGAAAAATATAAAGTTATGCCCCCCACCTATCCGCCGATCGCCATTTCATTATTTGCAATCAGCTACGAAATATATTTACAAACGATTCGAATTATATACACCGTAGGCCGCTTGGCGCCCTCATTGTTTACTGACTGGGTAATTAGCTCTGGTCACCCCAACTTTTTACCGGCTTTCTTTAAATTGCCATCTATCTTGGCAGATATCGGGATTGCTGTTTTGCTTTATCAAATTACGATACGCCAAACGAAATCTATCAACAAATCCATCTCTGTTTTTTTGCTCGCTCTTTTTAACCCTGCCATTTGGTTTAATAGCGCTGCCTGGGGCCAGATAGAAAGTATTCCTATCTTCTTTCTTCTCTTAGGATCGCTCTTTCTACTTGAAGAACGATTTTTGCTTTCATCTATTTCAGTTACTCTGGCAATTCTAACCAAACAATCCGCTATTATATTTCTTCCCTTCTTCTTCGCGTATTTGTTTAGTAAAAAAGGGTTTTTCGTGTCCATAAAAGCTTTACTCTTGCAACTTTTAATCTTTCTTTTGGTCTTCTTGCCCTTTAACAATATTTTTGATTTATTTTGGCCATTTAGAATATTTATGGAGAAGTTAAGCACCGGATCGGGATCTGATTATGTGACTGACCATGCATTCAATTTTTGGTTTTTAGTAGTCGGATCAAGTAAAATTCCTGACTCCTTGGGCTGGTTATTCGGAATTCCGTATAGCACTTACGGATCCATCTTCGTTGGTGCGGCAGGCATCTGGCTTTTAATAAACACGAAAAAAATGGCCACCATCGACTATCTTTGGAAAGCCTGGATTCTCATTCTTCTTTCCACCTTTTTTCTGGCAACGAGAATGCACGAAAGATATCTAGGCCCGGCACTTATTTTATTTTTGTTACCTTGGGGCAAGTGGAACCGGCTAATTATATTAGGCTATTTATACCTATCAGGTTTTCACTTGATAAATCTCTACCACAATTGGTGGGAGCCTAATATTTTTTGGTTAATCCAACTATTATCTTTTGAATTAGGCATTAAAATATTAACTGTATTAGCATTGGGAATTTATCTAATGCTTTTGATAAAATGGACCAAGAATGCTACTAAAACTTAAGGTCGGGTTAATTCTCCTTTTTGCACTGCTGATACGGGTCTGGGGCTTAGATAAATTACCGATAGAGCTCTTTGGGGATGAACTTGACGCCGGGTATCAAGCTTATTCTATCTTAAAAACCGGTAAGGATTATCTGGGTCATTCTCTTCCAATCAATTTTCATTCCTTTCCAGAAAATCGTTCTCCAATGTTTATCTATTCACTCGTGCCCACAGTTGCCATTTTTGGCTTAAATGAGTGGGGGGTAAGGATCGCTCCGGCACTTTGGGGGACGTTAAGCATTCTCATACTATTCTTAATAGTCAACAAACTTACAGATGAACGAACAGCAATATCTTCTTCTCTCCTTTTGGCCGTGACACCGTGGCACTGGCATTATAGTCGGGCAGGTTTTGAAGTTAGCTTGCTTTTGCTTTTCGTTTTGCTATCGGTTTGGTTTTGGATCAACCAAAACCGGCGATGGTGGTTCATCGTTGTCTCAATGATTTTCCTAAGCCTGAGCCTCTTTACCTATAGCTCGGCGTTAAGTTTTTCGCCTTTTTTGGGTCTTCTAATATTTTTTGTATTTAAGCCTAACATAATTGAGATAAAGACTAAAACATCTATTTTTCTTGTAATAGTCGCCAGCGGGTTTTTACTGTTTTTTGGTGGTTTAGGGCAACCACGCGAACGAGTGGGGACGGTCAGTCTTTTAGCGTTACCTGGCCTCGAAAAGGAGATTTCAACCAAACGAAGCATTGATGAAAATGGCATTGTCGGAAGCCTTTTTCATAATAAGCCGACGGTTATTCTTCGTGAGATAACGTCCAATTATCTTAAAAGTTTCTCTCCGCAGTTTTTGGCCCTAGATGGAGATCCAAACCCAACTCACTCTGAAATCGGCGGCGGTTTCGGTGAATTATTTCATGCGGAGTATCTTTTGAGTCTGGTTGGTGTCGGGATATTAGTAGCCCGGCGGAAGCGACAATATTCGCAACTATTTCTTGGGTGGTTATTACTTGCTCCGTTATCATCTTCCGTGACTATCGGTGGTGGGGAACATGCAACCAGATTGTTTTTAATGTTACCTCCGTTGGTGGTGTCCTCGGCAGTCGGGTTTTGGGCGATTTATGATTTTTTTAAGCCAAGCTACCAAAAGACTCTCGCCGTTTTTATTGTTCTGGCTGCATTTATTACAGAGATTATATTCTTTGGACACCATACTATTTTTCATTATCGCTTTGAATCATGGCGAGCTTGGCAATATGGGTATAAAGAGGCAATCCAAGCACTGTCCACCGAGCCAAAGATAAAGGTAATCAGCTATAAAGGTGAGCCGGCATTAATAAGATATCTTTTTTGGTCCAAGACCGATCCTCGTTGGTTTCAGGCAAACTTTACAGGCGATAAGTTTACCAGCGATGTCATTCCTGGCTTGGACGGCTTTAGAGTCGGACCGGATTTATTTTTCGGGAACCTAAATAACAAAGTTGCGTTGGAAGATTTTCTGAAGCCCGGAATGACTTTTCTGACTGTTCAAGGAAGAGATATTCCGGGAAATTGGGTATTAAATGCAACCAGCAACTTTGAGTTAATTAAGGTAATTAAAGATCCAGAATATTCTCAACCTTTAATGCAAGTACTAAAAAGAAAATGATATCTAGAAGTCGAATTTTTCTGGGGACAATTATAGTGTTGGCTTTGATACTCCGGCTGGGTGCGTTGGATCGATATCCTGCCGGGTTTAATGCTGACGAGGCCAATCAAGGCTACAGTGCATACTCTCTTTTACAAACAGGGAAGGATGAGTGGGGAGAGACATTACCGTTATCTCCCCGAACATTTGGTGATTATAAAGCCCCGCTTTACACCTACCTGACGGTTCCATCAATTGCGCTATTCGGACTTAATGTTTTTGCGACCCGTTTGCCGGCCGCGATATTAGGAACCCTCACGGTACTGATTACTTACCTGCTTGTCATTTCGCTTTTTGACCATACTGCCATGTCGATGCCGAAATTAAAAGAGAAAGTTTGGCTAAATGGCAATGTTATTGGCTTAGTAGCTGCCTTGCTGCTGGCGATCAGCCCGTGGCATGTCCAACTATCAAGGGGTGCATTTGAGGCAAATCTACCATCCTTTTTTATCCCGCTAGTGCCATAACTTTACTATTTTTTGCTCATCGACAGTTTTTTCAGAGGTTTAATTTAAAAATAATTCTTTCTCGCTACCTCTTTTCGTTAGGCATATTCTCTATCTTTCTACTAGTCGCCCTTGGGACAACTTTCTTCGGTGCCAGTACCCGTGCTGCAGATGTAGCCATTTTTAGTCCGACTGGGGGATGGCAGGCAGCCTTTGATCTTCGATACGACGGAGCTCTACTAGGTGAGCCGGCCCTACTTGGTAAATTGTTTTGGAATAAATTGACTTATATAGGTTCACTGTTTATCGGAAATTATTTATCATATTTTTCTGTCCAATTCTTGTTTACCCAAGGTCCGGGTGAAGCAACTTATGGGATGGCCCCGGGGATCGGAGTTCTCTATCTCTTCGAATTGGCATTTCTTGTATCTGCAATTTTCAAAATCACTAAACTTGGGCTAATCAAAACCTATCCCTTTTGGATCTTGGTAGCACTTATTCTTATTACTCCTATTCCTGCCGCTTTAACAAAAGGTCCGGGATTGGCTGCCAATAGGCTTGCCATTATGATGCCTTTTATTCAAATTTTATCTGCCTTTGGTGGTATAAGTTTATTTTATAAACTGTCTCAAGTCTTAGGCAAAAATCTAAACATTCTTGCGATTACCGTTATCGTTATCGCCAGCCTAACTTCATTTGTAGATCGATATTTTTATCATAGCCCAATCGTCGTTGCCCCGCATATGAGCTACGGTTGGGATAAAGCAGCACAATATCTTGGTCTAGTAAGCCCAAATTATGAAAAAATTATTGTTAGTCACGAATTTAGTGAGCCTCAAATCTTCATCGGTTTCTTTTTAAAGGAGGATCCGGTATTTTTTCAGCAACAATCAAAGAAATGGCTGCAATATGAGATAAGCGGCTTAAAATTTGTAGACCAACTCGGAGAATATTCACTCGGCAAATATGAGTTTAGACGAATAAACTACCCGAGTGACTCCCGTGGCGACAACATATTACTTGTAGGGAAAGAGGAAGAGTTGCCTCTGGACAAAAATATCCTTAAGCAAATAAATTATCCAGACGGCAAACCAGCCATTAGAATAAGTAAAAGTGGACTGGGCGTTTTGTAATTTATATTGGCAAGACCAGGAAGCACAAAAGCAAATGCATTCTTTCTTTAAAAAAGGGTTAACAAGTTTTAGGTCTTCTATTCTTTTACAACTATTTTTGCTAATCATATTTATCGTTCCGTCTTTCAGTTCTTTGTTAAGAGCCGGTTATTTTTCTATGCAAGATGACCAACAAGCATTTAGGCTTCACCAAATGGTCAAATGCCTGGAGGATCGGCAACTACCTTGTCGGTGGATCCCTGATGGAGGCTATGGCTATGGCTATCCGATGTTCAATTATTACCCGCCAAGCCTTTACTATCTTGGGGCGGTCTTAAAGATTAGTGGTTTCCAAATTATCGATACGGTTAAATTGTTGTTTATCTTGGGATTTATTGCCTCAGGCGTGACGATGTTTTTCCTCTTAAGGGATTTCTTTGGTTTGCTGCCGGCTTATACGGGGAGCTTACTCTATGTCTACGCACCCTTTAGGGCGGTTGAAGTCTACGTTCGGGGGGCTCTAAGTGAATCTTGGGCGTTGGCTCTCTTCCCCTTATTATTTCTCTATTCATTTCGGGCAGTTAAGAATGGCCAAAGAAGTAATTACCTTTTCTTAGCCATAGTTATTTCTCTTCTTTTGTTAACCCATATTCCGATGTCAGTAATCTTTTTACCCGTCTTGGCCGTGTGGATTTTTGCTTTGGCGATCTTTTTCAGAGAGTTTAAAAGACTACCCAAGTTTGTTGCCAGTTTTATCTTAGCTGTTGGAATGGCTGCATTTTTTATTATCCCGGCCATAGTCGAAAAAGGATATGTTCACACCGAAACGTTAATTGGGGGCTATTTTGATTATCGTCAACATTTTGTAAGTTTAGGAGGGCTATTTTTTTCAAACCGTTGGGGATATGGATCTTCTAATCTGGGACAAACAGATAACCTTTCACTTTCTGTCGGAATTGTGCATTGGATCGCTGCTCTTGGTGCACTTGTCCTAGCTTTATTTTCAATTAAGAGAAACGTATTTATCGCAAAGCTAGCTATCTTGCTAGTGGGTCTTGCTCTGGGGATTTTATTTATGGTTCATCAGAAATCTTCATTTATTTGGGAAACGATTAACTTCTTGGCCTACTTGCAATTTCCTTGGCGGTTCTTAGGACCAGCAATATTCTTGCTCTCTTTTCTGGCAGCTGTGGGGATCTTTTTGTGCCCAAGGGGAAAATTTACTCTTTTTGCAACCCTTTTTTTGTTGCTAGCCGCCTGGTCTTTGTACGGAAATTTCTTTAAACCCAAGGATTGGTTGAGGATTACTGATAAAGAAAAATTATCAGGTGTCATCTGGGAGAAACAATTAACCTCAAGTATTTTTGATTATCTGCCGATTTACGCCCAGTTCCCACCGACAACCAAAGCTCCTGACTATCCCGAGGTCTTAAGTGGAGAAGCCGTAATTGAAAGTTATAATAAAGGCAGTGATTTTCAAGAAGGCGTAATACTGGTAAAGTCGGCAGTTAAATTAAGAGTGCCTCTTTACGACTTTCCCGGTATGTCTGTCTATGTAGACGATTCTTTTGTCCAACATCTCAATAATGATTGTAGCGGACTGCCTTTTTGTCTCGGTCTTATCAATTTTTCAATCCCTAACGAGGGTAGACACACCATAAAGATTAAGTTAGAAAATACACCCCTTAGGACCTTTGCTAATATTTTTACCTTGCTAAGTTTTTCATCGGTAATTCCCATACTTGCAGTTTTGATGGCTTCCGAAGTTAAATCAAGCAGAGGTTATGCTAAAAGTGTTTAAAAAAATCAACCCCATTTTCCACCCGTTAATTTTAATAATTATTTTCTCCATTCCCACGGTCTACGCCCTTACGGCAAGTGGGTTTTACGGGGCATCCGATGATATCCATATCGCCTGGCTCTATGAAATGACCCAAACGCTCAAAAACGGTCAATTCCCGCCCAGATACGTACCGGATTTAAGTTTTGGGTTCGGGTATCCGCTTTTCAATTTTGTATTTCCGTTCCCGTACTACCTAGGGGCGTTATTTTATTTTATCGGCTTTTCGCTGGTCGCAAGTACCAAGATTGTTTTCGGTTTGAGCATCGTATTGTCTGGCCTAGCGATGTATTGGCTGTTAAGGCAAATATTAGGCCGAATATACGCAGTAGTTGGGGGCGTAATCTATATTTATACTCCTTATCGAGCCATCGATATCTACTACAGAGGCGATATAGGTGAATCAGTTGCCTTTATTTTCTTTCCGCTTGTCTTACTTGCAGTCTATCAATTGACAGTTTGCAGGGTATGTCACCGCCGGTGGTATGGTGTCGGATCCCTTGGCCTTGCAGGCCTTATCCTATCCCATAACATTGCCGCCTACATGTTTGTACCACTTCTAATCCTATTCTCTACCATCCGGATACTTTCTAACCCAACGGACATTTTTCGCCAGGCAGTTAAAGTCATGTTCATGTTTGTTTTGGGCTTGGCGGGAGCGGTGTATTTTTGGCTTCCTGCCATTCTGGATAGTCAGTTAGTCAAATATGATACGGTCTATAACTATGTTGATCATTTTCCCAGTTTGTTGCAACTTCTTGCGCCTTATTCTACTTCCAAACTTGCCGCCCCCGATCCATACGGCAATCAATCATATTACCTGGGGACTTTAGGGATTATTCTGTTAATTTTTTCATCAGTTTTCTTTATTCGGCGATATAAGCAAATAAGCGGCGATAGAAATATGTTGTACCTTTGGGCATTAATTTCTATTGCCTTATCAATATTCATGATGAACTTTCGGTCAGATATTATTTGGAAATCTCTACCATTCTTACCTTATTTCCAATTTCCTTGGAGATTCTTGATGCTGACGACTCTTTTATTTCCGTTTCTCCTTATTCCGCTTTCACAGATTCCTCACAAAGTTATTCCGTTAGTATTAATTATATCAGCGATTTTAACAACCTATCAGTTATTTAGGCCCCATGACTTTCTTTCAAGGGGTGATGACTATTATTTAAATCGCTATATTCCAATGCCCAAAGCAAGTGAAGAATATAAATTAACAAAAGAGGAGTATCTGAGGTTATTAAAATTAACTGACGTTCGACCTGACAGAAATTATCAACTCTTCTTTGCAAACGAAGGGGTGGAGCAGATAAACGGGGACCAACTTCTTAACGTATCTGTTGAAACCAATTCCCCTTTCCCATTTATATTAAACATTCGTCGATACACCTTCCCCGGATGGAAAGCTTACATTGATGGCAATCAAACCACCCTTGGTGCAGGAAGACCTTTCGGGCAGCTCAGTCTTCTGATTCCGGCGGGTCAGCACAATGTCCAAATAAAGTTCAAAGAGACGGACTTTAAACTAATCCTTGATATGATCTCTCTCTTTGCCATGGGACTATCATTGGTGTTTATTCTGGATAGCCGAAAAAATGTTTAAAATAACTAAAAAGCGAACAGTAATAATTTTGATTTTAATATTGGGTAGTTTGGTGAGGTTGTTAAACCTATCCACTCTTCCTCCAAGTCTAAACTGGGACGAAGTTAGCCATGGTTATAACGCTTTCAGTATCTTAAAGACAGGGCGAGATGAGTGGGGTATGGGGTACCCATTACTCTTTAGAGCCTATGGAGATTACAAATTACCCACCTACATTTATATAACAGCGGTCGCAGAGAAAATATTAGGCTTAACACCCTTGGCTGTTCGATTAACTTCCGCGCTGGCTGGAATTGGCAGTATCTTAATATTGTATCTTATTGTTATTAAATTATTTCCAAACAATTGGTCAATTGCTTGGTTATCCGCTTTATTATTGGCAGTTTCTCCTTGGAGCGTTTTTATTTCCAGAGTGGCGCTCGAAGGAAACCTTGCCTATTTTTTTTGTTTGCTCGGCCTATTTCTCTTACTCAAACAAAGGTATACCTCTGGTTTTATTGCCTTAGTCCTGGCTTTATACACATATTATATTTTTCGGTTGTTTGTCCCGATGATATTAGTTTTAGGATGGTCTTTGTATAGAAGCAGCGGCTTGTTCGATAAAATTACGGGCAGGGGACGAATCGGACTGGGGATAATGATTCTTTCGATGGGACTTGTAATTTACCAGACACTTTTTGGTCAAGGTTCAGCTCGATATAACCTGATAGGTTTAATTGACGCCGGAGCCGTGGAAAGAATAGGCCAACTTCGGGAGGCAGTTTCTCTCCCTGACCCAATACCAAGATTTTTGGTAAACAAAATAACTGTCGGTTTAGTTCTATTTCTAAATAACTACGTCAGTTATTTCAGGCCGGATTATCTTTTCGTGTCGGGAGGAACAAATTACCAATTTAGTTTGCCCAACTACGGGCTTATTTATTGGTTCAATGGCCCTTTTTTGGCAATAGGGCTGTTTTTTGTAGGCAAGAGACTTTTTAGCAGAGAAACAAATAAGGAGCTTCTCTCTTTTAAAGTATTTTTAGGCTGGTTAGTTATCGCCCCGATTGCTGCAAGTTTGACACGCGATAGTCCACATCCGTTGCGGAGTCTAATAATGCTCCCACCACTTTTAGCGTTTATTTCACTTGGGATAGTTGTTACAAAGAAATGGCTAAGTAAATATCATCCAGCGCTAGTCGGGGGATTATTAGCGGTGGTTATTGTCATTAATCTTCTCATGCTTTTGAACTTTTGGAAGCGTTATGAGACATATTCGGCAAAGTTCTCTTGGGCTTGGCAATATGGCTATTCTCAAGTCATCGCAATAGTAAGGGAAAGATACTTGTCTGAAGACACAATAATAATTACGAAAAAGTACGGAGAACCCCACGAATTTCTTCTCTTTTATTGGCCATGGGATCCACAGAAATATCAATCCGATAAACGGTTGGTACGTTATTTCCAATCAAATTGGTACTGGGTGGATGGGTTTGATAAATTTGTATTCATCAATGATTGGGAAATAAAGCAAAAACAACCAAAAATTACAATCCCCGATAAGACTCTCCTCATAACCAGTCCCGGAAATTACATCGGTGGAACTTTAATCGAATCAATTAAGTTGTTGGATGGTCAACCGGCGTTTGATATTGTTCAGCTGTAAGGAATTTCTGCCTGGGGAGTGAGTCTTATGGCTTTGGGTGAGGGATCCACTTAAGTCCCATAAAGTGCGATAATTAGACCGTGAAAGACCATTGGTGGTTAAAATTTGTCGGTCTGGCCGTTATTTTGCGAATCCTGCTATCGTCTTTTTTATATCACCCTGATCTTAAGGGTATTTATCACGAAGCAACGCTAATTTCTAAATATGGTTGGGTTAAAGGCTACGAGGTTGGCGTAAAAGAAAATACTCCCTTGCATTACCCACCGCCTGTTTACCTGCTGTTCGCTACCTATCAAAAGATCGGGAGTTTTTTATTTACTCCCAACTTTAACGGCTGGATTGAGAGTCTTGATCTTCGGGTAGGGAATTATCGAGGGATCTATCGAGATTTACTTCTGATGAAAATGCCAATCATCATCACGGATCTAGTTATCGCCTGGTTATTATTAAGGTCAGTTTCAGATGATCAGAAGAAACAAACTGCCCTTATTTGGCTTTTCAACCCGTTCTCGCTTTACGCAATTTATGGTACCTCTCATTTTGATGTCGTTCCGACCAGCCTGACACTGGCCTCGGTAATATGTTTTGGAAGAAAAAAGACTTTGTCTTATATTATGCTCGGCGCGGGTGCTGGTTTCAAACTCTTTCCATTATTACTTATTCCTTTTTGGTGGTTACTTGACAATCGTCGGCTACTGCTAAAGACGAGAGACTTAACTATTGCCATTTTAACTTTGGTCTTAAGTTTTATCCCGATTTTGCTCTCAAGAGAAGCCCTAAGTTCTATACTGCTGTCAAATTTAACGACCGGGCTAACAAAAACAGGCTTTGATATCGGCAACAATGAACATTTACCTATCTATGGTGTATTTTATGGATTAATGCTAATTTTAACGACCCTTGGCCTTTTAAAAAAAACTCCGTTGGCAGTTATACCTCTGGCCATTTTTGGCGTTTATTTTGGTTTAAACAATTTTCACCCCCAGTGGATGCTATGGTTAATGCCGTTTCTATTGCTGCTCACGATCAAGGGCTGGGTAAATTGGAGGGTCGCTTTGTTATCAATGGTTGCCTACTTTGCCACGGTTTTTCTGATCAGCGACACTTATATGACCTTTGCTTTATTTAGTCCAACTAATGAAGCCCTAATCTCGCTTCCCAGTGTCCGTCAAGCGGTTGACTTATTTGGGGTCGGCAGCCAGCTCCAAGGCTTCTTTCATGCGGTATTTTTGGCCTGCATGCTTTGGTTTGTAATTGAAATAATAAAAACCATCAAGCCAAACTATCAATTCCCGGCCACCCCGCCTATAGGAATTTTAAAGCTTATCTCGCTTTTGGCTATCAGTATCGGAGGTTTGGTAATTCTGTTGCATAGTTGGTTGACCGTTAAAGGGATGTATATAGATTTTGAGACCCTTTCCCAAAGAGAATCAGTTGTCTTAAGTCGAGAGACGACTGTTCAACAGGACTTCATAGTCACCCATAATAATTTCAAGGGACTCCAAGTGATGATAAAAAACATTGGACTGAAAAGCAAAGCTGATGTCTATTTTACACTGACAGATAAAGATGGCGGTATGACGCAAACCTTTAAGATAAACGGAGGAGCAATTGGGGATGACTTCAATCTGAAATTAGTTTTCAAGCAGATTAGACAGTCGGCCACGCATCGTTATTCGTTAATTATCACCTCTCCTGGGGCACCACCCGTCACTGAAGGAACAAATATCGCTGTTCCATACGATAGCAGAAGTGGGGAAGGTCTTTATATCAATGGCAAAAATATCCCCGGGAGTCTTTCCTATACTACTTACTTTAATCCCGGGAGTTTCTTTGAAAATCTAAGCTATACATTTAATAAAGTTCGATCAAGAATTTAATAGCAAATAATAAAAAATGAATACTAAATATATGGCGCTAGTAATCCTAATTGTTATCATGGGGCTTGGTGCGACGTTGCGTGTTTGGCGTTTAGGAGTTGATGGTCGGCCTTTACTTTGGGATGAAGCCGCCCTTGGCTATAATGCATATTCGATTTTGAAAACAGGAAAGGATGAATATGGCATTTTTATGCCTTTGATACTTAAATCCTTCGGAGACTATAAACCCGCCCTTTATGCCTACGCCGCCGTTCTCCCGGTGGGCTTATTTGGTTTAAATGAGTTTAGCGTTAAGCTACCCTCGGCTGTTTCAGGAGTGGCTATTATTGGCTTGGTCTATCTTTTGGTAAGTGAGTTATTTGATCAAAAAAATAAAACGATTGGGGTGTTTGCGGCGTTAATAACCGCCATCAATCCTTGGCTTATACATTTCTCCCGAGGAGCTTGGGAAGCAAATATGAACTTAATGCTCACGCTATTGGGAATACTGACATTCTTAAAAGGAAGGAAATCAAGCCGTTATTTGATAATTGCGGGTCTAGCCTTCGGTCTGACATTTTTTACTTATCAAAGTGCCAAAATTATTACACCCTTAGTTGTCGTCGGCTTACTAGTATGTTTTCGAAAACAAATTAAGTGGCGAAATAATCCTTCTTTTTTAACCGGCTCAACGATCTTCGCTTTATTTCTGGCTTTAATCCTATTATTCGCGCAGGGCACCAGTGGGAGGCTAATGGTGTATAACGTCTTTGCCTATCAGCGATCGGTAGGAGAAGCCGTCTCGATTGCCGCCAGAGAGGGAACCACTATAAACTCATTACAGTTTTTATTCTTCCACGGTGAATGGCTAAATAGCACGAGGCGTTTCTTGGAGGGCTATTTTAGTTATTTTTCCGGGCGGTTTCTTTTTTTTGAAGGGGATTGGACAAATGCCCGTTTAGGTAGTCCTTATTCCGGACAGTTTTATTGGCCGGACCTTCTTTTACTAATTATTGGTTTTGCTTTTTTGATCCGTCGGCCGGAGATTCCTGCCAAAGGTTTTCTACTTTATTGGTTGGTTATTTCTCCTTTGCCGGCCGCCCTTTCGCGTGATGTCGTCACGGCAGTGCGATCAATAAACTTTGTTATTCCATTAATATTAATAGCAAGTCTGGGGACAAATTCGTTGCTCTTATTCATAAGACGCAGATCTTTATTACTTAGCGTCTCTCTAATTGCTGCCATTACGGTCACTTATTTGTGGGGAATAAGTTATTATCTTGATAGTTATTTCGTGCACGCTCCCGTCACTTTCTCAGATCAACGGCTTTACGGTTACAAGGAAGCGGTTGAATTGTTGAATCAAGAAAATCTTGAGAACCGTCCGGTTTTCTTTACTCAGAAGATGGGCCAACCGTATATCTATGTACTTTTCTACAATAGAGTCGATCCAGTTAGCTACCAATCTCAAGCAAAATTGATAGCAAGTCCAAATGGCGATGTGGGAGAAGTCCACAAATTTGAGAACTACAACTTCCGAAATCTTTATTGGCCGAGCGACAGAGGAATAAAAGGGACGTTTTTCGTGGGGACAGAAGAGGAGCTTCCTCTCAAAGATATCGATCGTAAGCAAGCAGTCGCTGTTAACAATATTCGCCGACCTGATGGCTCGGTCGTATTCCGAATTGTCAAGACATATTAAATGGTTAAGAAGATACGTAACCTAATCCCGCTTTTCTTGATATTTATTTCCATAGTTCCGATTACGCAAGCCCTTTTGCCAGCTGGATTTTTTAAGACTCATGATGGGACTCACCATATGGTTCGTCTAATGCATTTCTATGATGAGCTCTCAAGGGGTCAGTTTCCTGTACGGATAGCGGTGGATATGGCTAACGGTTTTGGCTCTCCTGTTTTTAACTATTTTTACCCGCTCTTTTATTATTTGGGATCGTTGTTTCATTTCTTGAGATTTACGTACGGAGGAAGCCTGAAGTTGGTAATTTATCTGGCGACTCTGGGATCCGGTTTTTCGATGTATTGGTGGTTAAGAGGTTATTTTGGACGTGTCTCATCGATGATCGGGGCGATAGTTTATCTTTACGCGCCTTATAGGTTGGGGACTCTTTATGTTACTGGTCAGTATGGGGCAACGCTTGCTTTTTTCTTTGTTCCCTTGCTTCTGGCTAGTATTGATCGGTATCTTGTTAAGAAAAGTTTCTTGGGGTTCGTGGTGATAGCTTTGTCAACGTTTGGACTCATCACGTCCCATAACATTAGTGTGGTTATATTTGCTATCCCCCTTGCTTTATATATTGGGTTGAAATTGGTGGAAACAAAGAGTTTGAAAGAAAAGCTACTCCCGTTCGGGACGAGTTTTTTATTAGGGATTGGTCTTTCGGCCTTTTTTCTTCTCCCGGCCGTTTTAGAGTTACCCCTCATTCATATAGGGCGCCACGAGGTGTTTGATTTTCGTCAGCACTGGCCTACATTTCGACAGCTTGTATATTCGTCTTGGGGCTATTGGTATTCGGTCCCCGGCCCAAATGATGGAATGTCGTTTCAGGTAGGTGGGGTTCAGTGGCTGGTGGTGGTAATGAGTGCTGTGTGTCTTTTTTATCGATTATTACGGGAGCAGTTGAGAAGAAAAGATCGTTCTGCCTTTCTTTTCTTGGGGATTTTTTGGGTTACTGTCTTTCTTATGCAGCCCCAATCAGAACCCGTTTGGGCGTTTATTTCTCTCTTTAGTCACGTCCAATTCCCTTGGAGGTTTCTGGCGGTTACGGTTCTCTCCTGCGCCTTTTTGGCTTCGTGGGTTGTTTCTTTAGTAGGGAGCAAGGTGGCAAAATTGGTTTTGGTTACTTTTATTTTGGCGGTCGCTTTCTATTCAAATAGAAATTATTTGAGAACTTTTGAACCTGTTCGCTATTCTGACGATTATTATGTACATGATACCGGGCTTTATTATGGGACTACCGATGTTGCTGGAGAATCACTTCCTATTTGGGTAGATAAAGTTCCTGAGACTTGCGGTGTCAACGCTGATGCGTGTTTGGGTTATCAAATGGTCAACTTTCGGGCTGTTGGAGATCTTACTACTTTTGAGGTTACTACTAAGTCGCCCCAATTACTGCAGGCGATGAGGTTTTATTTTCCATTGTGGCAGGTGTTAGTAGACGGGCAGCCGGTGGAGACATTTCCGATAGGAACGGGGGGGTTATTGGGATTTCCGGTTCAACCTGGGAAACATTTGGTCGAGGTGCGACTGAACAGCACTCCAATTGAGAGGATTGGTAACTCGTTATCATTAATTTCACTCGGTTTGATTATCGTCATTTCAGTAAAGATGCTTCGAAGGCATCTCTTATCGATGGGACCGTACAAAAATGTTTAACACACGCTTTTCTTCGGTGTGCTTATTACTATTACTTTTACTTATTAGTCTGTTTTTTAGTTTTTATAAACTGGAGAACCTCTATCATATTGGCTATGATCAAGAGAGAGACTATCAGGAAGTTCAGCAGATGGTCCTAACTAGAAGGCCGGTACTTATCGGTCCCCGGGTCGTTTCTGAGGCCGGTTTTCACCTAGGGCCATGGCATTATTATTTCCTGGTTCCCTTTTATCTTGCCTTTAGGGCAGACCCAATCTTCCAGGCGTATGTTGCGGGAATGGTGAATGTGGCGATTGTCGCGTGGCTCTTTTACTTTATTAGGAAACATATCTCTTCGCTCGCGGGATTTTTGGCAGGTGTAATCTGGGTTTCGGAGCTACACAGGGTGAGTTGGAACGTAATGTATTATCCGATGGCTGTAATAGCGATTGTTGAGGTGGTCATTTCCAGGGGTTATCGCTTAAAGTCGTTATTGTTTTTGGCCTTTCTTGTCGGGATGGGGATTAATTTTCATGTTCAGTTTATTTTCTTTTTACCGGTTCTTGCTATTTTCATTATAAAGTACTTTCGTATTAAAAAATCGAAAAGGATCGTTGGTTTATTGAGCGTGATAGGTGCTTTTCTGGTTCCGTTCGCGCCGCTTATTATCTTTGATATTCGTCATAATTTCATCAATATTGCTACGGTATTTAACTTTGCAGGACAGAGTGTTTCTCTTTCAAGCGGTTATATCGACCGATTTGTTTTTGCAGTGATTCAGTTCTCCAGGGAATTTCGTTCTTTCCTGCCTTTAGCTGAACCTTATGAGCTTTTTGTTTCTCTTTTTCTTTTGGTTGCCCTTTTTTATTTAAACAGTCGAAATCTAAAAATTTTAATGTTGCTGCTTGTGGTGCCACTTTCTATAGTGGCTTTTTCTTTTTATGGAGGTTCTCATTGGCCAGAGTATTATCTGGCAACGGCGGTACTTGTTCTTTTTTTGATTCTAACTTTAACCATAGGCAAGAACGCGTTTGGGATTGTGGCCCTCTTTATAGTGGCAATATTTAGTATGATCAGGACTCTTAATTTGCTTGTAACCTATGATGATACACTCGGTTACAATCACCAGCGGGATGCGGTTCTTTATATTTTGGAAAAGGCAAAGCCATATAATCGGCCTAATATTACTTACGATTTTCCAGTTGGAGAAGGTAATGGATTTGGGATAATAAGGACTTACTATGAAAAACCGATCGGGCCTCACAATCCCTCGATGTTCTTTGTAGGCTATTCTGATAATCCGCGGCATAACGGAACAGAGATGTTGTTTGGTCGGTACGCGGTCTCAGAAAATTGGAGGCCATAAGATTAAAATGAATTTTTCTCTAAAGAAGATTATCTTGATCGTAATTCTTGTTCTTTCTGCCGTTCTCCGACTTTATTCATTAGATGAATTTCCATCAGGTCTTAATGCGGACGAGGCAGCGATTGGCTACAATGCCTATTCGCTTTTACGGACAGGGAGGGACGAGCACGGAAATGCCTGGCCGATCGTTTTTAAGTCATTTGGAGATTACAAACCAGGCGGATATTTTTATTTGGTAGTGCCGCTTGTTAAGATAATAGGACTTAATATCTTGGCGGTTAGGCTTCCTTCTGCTTTACTGGGAGTTCTTTCGGTCTGGCTGATTTATGTTCTGGCAGGTGAAGTAGCGGTTTTGTCTTTCGGTAAGTCAGATAAGCGATACCAACTTTTGACAGCCCTACTTTTGGCGATCTCGCCCTGGCATATCCATTTTTCAAGAGGAGGATGGGAAACGAATGCTGGGACAACGATGCTGTTGGCCGGGGTTGTCTTTTTTTTAAAGGGGCTGAATCGACGGATGTTTCTTTTATCGTCGGTCATCTTTTTTGTCTTTTCGATGTATATCTATCAGAGTACTCGCTTGATTGCGCCGGTATTGGGATTAGGGTTGGTGCTGATTTTCTTTAAGCAAGTTTGGCCGCCTCGGAGAGAGTTCTGGCTAAGTACGGCTCTCGGGTTTTTGCTTCTATTGCCGCTTATTGGGGTTGTCTTTAGCCCTGGTGGACTTTCCAGGTTTTCCGGGGTAGGTCTAACGGCTGACACGGGTCCTATTTGGCGGGTCAATGAGTTACGCGGTCAGCATGGTAACGCCGATAGTCTGGTGGTGAAAATTTTACATAATAAAGTGATGGCTTATGCAGGTTTATTTGCTAGGAACTATCTTGAACACTTCAGTGGAAATTTCCTCTTTATTTCCGGTGACGTTATTCCAAGGAACAGGGTGCCGGAGATGGGCCAGATGTATTTGATAGAGATTCCGATTTTGCTTCTAGGCGTATATGTATTAGTGAAAAAGGGAGGTAGAGGAACTGCGTTGGTCTTTTATTGGTTGGCAGTATCGCCTCTGGCGGCGGCTTTAACTTTCCAAACCCCCCATGCGTTGAGAGCTCAAAATATGGTTATCCCATTAGTGTTAGTTACGGCAGCCGGGTTTACCTTATTGGTGAAGAAGCTAACGGCTGTCAGATTAAATTTTCCGCTTCTTTATGGCTTGATTGCTGGTGGCATCGCTTTGAGTTATGGTTGGAGTGTAAGCTATTATCTTAATCAGTATTACATTCATTATCCTAAAGTTTATCCGGATGCCTGGGAATATGGATTCGAGCAGGTAGCGAGAAAAGTGGGGCCACTACTACCCTTCTACAACAGAGTTATCATGACGGATACTTATGATCAGCCGTATATTGAGATGCTTTTTTTCTTAAAATATCCTCCGGCTGTTTTTCAAAAGGAAGTGGTGCTATCTCTACGAGATAAATATGGATTTTCAACAGTGAAGAGTTTTGGTAAATTTGATTTTGCGCCGATTATTTGGGAGGAGGTAAGTCAAATACCTGGGACTTTGGTTATTGGGACACCGAAGGAAATTCCCTCAAATGCGCAAATTATTGATAGAGTTGTGTTTCCAAGTGGAGAGGTAGCTTTTGAGTTTGCCTCAATCTAGCCGTAGAATAGAGCAGTAAGACCTTATGAAGAAGACTAAATCAAATATCTCAGTATGTCTGGCGACATTAAATGAAGAGCCTGATTTGCTAGGGTGTCTTGCGTCGGTGAAAGATTTCGCTGACGAAATTATTATAATGGACGGTGAATCGACCGATAGAACTGTAGAAATTGCTAAACAGTTCGGGGCAAAGATTACGATAACTAAAAATCACCCCATCTTTCATGTAAATAAACAAAAAGCGATAAGGCAAGCAAAAGAAAACTGGGTTCTTCAGTTGGATGCGGACGAAAGAGTGACGGCTGAACTTCGCGATGAGCTTTTAAGAATTAGTTCCGATACAAACGCTTTGGCAACTGATTATCCGGCTGCTTATTGGATTAAACGGAGGAAGATGTTCTTAGGGCGATGGATTAGAAAAGGCGGACATTATCCTGACCCGGTTATCCGTTTTTTCAAAAGAGGCAAAGCCAGACTTCCATGCCGAAGTGTTCACGAACAGATGGAGGTCGATGGGGCACTAGGCTGGCTCAGTGGCGAGCTAATTCACTTACCGACTCCTTCGTTTTCAGTTTATTTAACAAAAGACAATCGGTATTCCACCCTCATTGGCCAGGAACTCCTTCAAAAAGATCCGGGTATCAGACCGCTCCATATGTTTAAATATCTTTTTTGGATACCCTTAACTACCTGGTTTTCAATCTTTATTCGGCATAAAGGCTACGAAGACGGTTTCCCGGGATTTGTGTTTGCGCTTTTTACCGGTCTTACTACCGTTAATGCTTATATTAAATACTGGGAGGCCAAGACTACCGGCGCCAAAGACGTAACCAAAGACTGGCTCTGAGATGAGAAAAAATGGTTAAAAAAGAAAAGGCTAACCCGATTAAAGTGGGATTTATTGTCTCTCCCTTAGAGACTGCTCATGCCACTAGGGGAATTGGTTTCTACACTAATAGACTTTACACAAACCTTTGTTTACTTACCCAAAAAAAAGAATATAGAGCTTTTAAGGTTATCCCGATTAGCAACTTTGACCAGTTAAACAGTGAGCAACTCTCGGTTTTGCATTATCCCTTCTTTGATCTATTTCGACCGACACTCAAAATCCCAAAAGGCCTCTCGACAGTGATTACCATTCATGACGTAACCCAGTTAAGATTTCCACAGCACTATCCTGCCGGAATTAGAGGAAAACAAAGCCTTATGTTACAAACAAAAGCACTTCAATCGGTTAAACTCGTAATTACTGATTCTTATACTTCAAAAAAAGATATCACCTTTTATTTAAAGATAGCATCTGATCGGATTCAGGTTATCCCTTTGGCGCCGCAATTTGTATTAAATGAAAGGCTATTTAAAAGTAGAGGTTACCAAGTTAAGAAGAAATACAAACTACCCGATAAATATGTTCTTTATGTCGGCGATGTTAACTGGAACAAAAATATTCCCGGTCTTATCAAAGCCTGTGGACAAATGCAAATGCCCTTAGTTATTGTGGGTAAACAGGCAATCGAAATTGATAAGCTGGACAGAAAAGTGATCCATGTATCAAGGCCGAGAGATATTTTAAGAAACTTGCTGGGGCTTCCCCATCCGGAGCTGGCGCATGTAGAAGAGCTAACGCGCCTTTTTAAAAGTGATCTGGTGATCCGACTTGGTTTTGTTCCCGAACCGGATCTTCCTGTGATATATTCTTTAGCCAATGTTTATTGTCAACCATCATTTTGGGAAGGTTTTGGCCTTGATCCCCTTGAGGCAATTACCGTAGGTTGTCCTGTAGTTTCTTCAAATACTCCAGCCCTAAAAGAACTTTTAGGAAACGCAGCCGTTTATGTTGATCCCTTAAATGTTGACGACATTGCCCAGGGGATACAGTCAGCTCTTAATCCAGCAGTGTCCAGACGCCTCACTGCTCTGGGTAAGGCAAGATCATGCGCCTATAACTGGCAAAAAACAGCCGCGATGACTCTGGACGTTTATAATAAGGTGCTTGAAACCAAATGAGCTCCGTTAAACAGCCCAACCATTTTTTATCAGTAATTGTGCCTGCATATCGAGAAGAGCTGACTATTGTCAGGGATATCCGCAGCATCATATCAGTTTTAAATCAAATTCGGATTCGCTATGAATTGATAGTTGTCGTGGATGGGTTTGTTGACAAAACCTATCAAAGAGCCAAAAAGCTGGAGGCACTTATTAAAAATGTTCGAATCGTAGGCTACAAAGATAATCGGGGGAAGGGTTATGCTGTTCGCTTCGGGATGGCAAAAAGTAGCGGTGATATTATTGCCGCTATTGATGCAGGGATGGAATTAAATCCTAATGGTATCTCGATGTGTCTGGAGCATTTTGAATGGTACAATGCCGACATTATCGTTGGCTCAAAAAGACATCCTGCTTCAAAAGTTAATTATAATTGGCAACGTCGCATTATCTCGTTTGTTTATCAGTTCATCGTCCTGGTCCTTTTCGGGCTCAAAATACGTGACACCCAGGTGGGACTGAAATTCTACCGCCGAAAAGTTCTCGAAAAGGTATTACCCAGGCTACTTGTCAAGAAGTACGCTTTCGACATTGAGCTTCTCGCCGTTGCCCATTCTTTAGGCTTTACCCGGATATATGAGGCACCGATTGAGCTGAAGTTCAAATTTAAAGGAATCTCTGTTTTAAATCGTCATTATTTTGCGAAGACGGTATTTGATGTGCTGGTCGACACGTTTGCGGTATTTTACCGTTTGAAGATACTTAAATACTATTCTGATGCCAATCGCCGAAAGTGGCGATTCGACCCCGAATTGAATTTTAGGGTTAATGTCGGCTAAATCTTATGAAAAAAAATCGCCCACATGTTTCGGTCATTGTCATCGATTTTAAAATAAACAACCCATTGTTAGTCGAGTGTCTGAGTGGCATTAACAAACAGACCTATACGAATTTTGAAGTAATCCTCTTAACCGATTACCGGGTCAATATAAAATTCCCAAGATTAAAAAAAAGGTATTACGGAAGGTACATCGGACCGGCCATCAAACGAGATGATGGAGCAAAGATAGCCAGGGGAGAAATATTGGTATTTATCGATGATGATGCTTATCCTGCTGATAAAAATTGGCTCAAAGAGATGGTCCAACCCTTTTCAAACCCCAAAGTTGCGGCTGTCGGTGGCCCAGGCGTAACCCCTCCTTCTGTCCCCTGGCAAGAACAACTCGCCGGTTGGTTTTCCGCTTCACCCATCGGAGGGGGTCCATGTACCTATCGCTTTATTCCGGCAAAGATGATGGAGGTCGACGATTATCCCTCGATGAACCTAGCCGTTAGAAAGTCCGATTTTTTAAAAGTAGGTGGTTTTGACAGCAATTACTGGCCGGGCGAAGACACCAAGCTCTGTCTGGAATTAGTTTATAAGTTAAAGAAAAAAATCATCTATAATCCGGATGCGGTTGTTTATCACCACCGTCGACCGCTTTTTTGGCCGCACTTTAAGCAAAACGGAAATTACGGCATCCATCGTGGGTACTTTGCCAGAGCTTTGCCAAAAACCTCATTTCGCTTGGAATATTTTGGGCCAAGTTTAGTGTTTCTGGGACTTTTGTATCTCTTGATCTATCAAATATTGGGTAGCGCAGTAGGGCTTAACCGCCTTGCTGAGCTGAGGTTTATCTATAAATTTGGTTTGATTACAACACTGGGGTATGGCATAGCGGTAGTCCTGAATGGCCTGTGGATCGCCAAGATGTCCGGAAACTTCAAGTTTGGGGTTCTATCTATACCGCTGACAATAGCGACCGTTCTTTGGTATGGGGTGAAATTTATTCAGGGTTTCCTTTCGCCTGGAAAGATTGAAAACTCAAACCAAAGGAGATCAGCCTAGATCTAAGAGGAGATCTGTGGTCGAGTCTCGAAGTGGGAAGCCATCTTCTCGACCCAGAAAACGGCAATCCTTTGAATAATCCCCATCGGTTTTGCGCCTTTTCGGCTGTGAATTGTCAGATCATAGTAATGATTCGTTAATCTCCTTATTGCCCGCCAGCCATAGATAAATAAAAACTGCCAGTCTCGCTTGCGAAACGTTAAAAGGAAAAGTACTTGCCTAAAGATAAATTGGGGACTGAAACCGAAACCATACATCTCTCTTATCGCTTCGTAGTATTTCTCGTGAGGGATAGGGGTCTTAACAATGAGCTTGCTCATGTCAAAATCGTCATAGCTTTTGGCCAGCAGGACTTTCTTAGTAATACACTCAATGTGATAAGGCGTGTAATCAAGCGGGGTACAGAGGGTCACTTGTATCGATCGGGTTAGCCCGGAAGACATAAGTTCTTTTACGAATCGGACAGTTTCATCAAGCATTTCTTGCGTCTCCCAGTAGTATCCGACCATAACAGTCATGTGAGGGTGGAGTCCGTATTTTTTCATCCAGGTAAGACAGGGGACAATGTAATCATTTTGGTAGCCTTTGTTTAAACGGCGAAGGGTCTCGTTGCTGGCAGCCTCAAGACCAATAAGGACAAACCGGAAATTTGCTTCTGCTAACAGTTTGATGGTTTCTTCATCAAGATATTCAAAACGAGTGTTAAACCCAAAATAGCAGCCCTTTTTATGCAACCCACGATCAATTATCCCTTGAGCAAATCTTCTGGCATCTGCACCTCTATACCAGACACCAGAATCATCGAAAATTTCCTTAACGCCGTATTTTTCGATAAGCATCTGATATTCATCCAGACTTTTCTCGACAGACATTTTTGAGAAAGTCAAATCAGGACCGTTATAGCGGCAGAAAGTGCATTTCCCAAACATACAGTCGCGAATAACACTCGTCGCGTAGGTGCCCGGGGTTTGGAGAAAGTTTCCATTTTCATAGGCGTAATTTTTCCATCCGACCAGATCCCGGCCAACAAGAGGCGAATTATCTAGCGGTTCTACTTGGCGAAAAGCACCGGTGTCTCTAACTCTTTTTTTATCCACTCGAATGGTGAGCCCTTCAACCGTGCAGGTCCGCCGCCAGTTGTTGTGTTTGGCGATATATGGGATTAGCTTGGCAAGAACAAAGTCGACGTGATTGCTTTTTAAAACGATATCGACAGCAGATTTGTCTAAAGTCTCATTTGGCCTACGCACGGAGTGATAGCCGGTCATAATGAAAATTGTCTTAGGGAGAGCCCTTTTTAGATCATTAGTTGTTTGCCAGTAGAAATTCATTACCGGGGTAGTACTTTCCAAAACAACAATGTCTGGTTGCCAGGCGACTAACTGGTCAAACCATTGTTTGTATGTCTTTCGTTGGCTGTTGCCATCGTCCCAACGGACCTCAAAGCCCAAGTTTTTAAGCCAGGTAGCCGCTTGGGCATATATTACGGGTAGAAGGTAGGTCGGATATTTAAAATATTGAACATTACGATTTTGGGAGACCATCGCCGTCTGACCGCGTTTGTTCACAATGGGAGGATAAGAAATAGCAATTTTCATGGTCTTTTAAAAAAAGGTTTCCGTAAGGATATTGCTTGCGGATAGTCCTTGGTTCCTTAGAATATCATAAACATCATTTATCATTGAGCTATTGCCACAGACATAACAAGTTGTATCTTTTGTAACGGAGTGTTTCTTAAGATACCCAGTCACCCGTCCGCGGAAATCTCCACCCCTTTCTCCGGACACGCAACTTGTGTACACCTCCTTTGGGTAGTGGTCCTTCTCGTACTGCTCACGAACAAAGCGGATACCGTGAAGGATTTTACAGTTGAGTTTTGGATAGGATCGAAGAAAAGAATGAAAGGGGGCGATACCGGTTCCTGAGGCGATAAAAAGGTAGCGACATTTTTTGTCGGAAGGTTTCTTGATGGTAAATAGACCATAAGCTCCATCTAGAGTGACCTCGTCGCCGGGGTCAAGCAGGCTCAACTTTGTTGAGACTAGTCCTCCGTCAATTCTTTTGATCAAAAATTCTAAATAAGGATCTTTTATGCCTGAATACGTGGAATATTCGCGATTTACGCCTAATCCTGGCAACCCCACGTTAATACACTGGCCGGGGATAAATTGAAAACCGTTGCGCTCAAGTTTAAGGATGTAAGTAGATTCAGTTAGAAATCTTATTTGAGCAACTTTAGCTTTTTGAGGTTGGGTTTTGGGCACGAAGCGATTATATCAGTTTGTGAAGTTGTAAGCGTTTTTGAGTTAAAATAGCTTTGTGAGATACCCTTCGATCTCGGTTGTTTTTGCCGCTCTTAACTCCGGAACAGTTATTGAGGCTTGTCTTAAATCAATTTCCACCCAAGATTATCCTAAGAAAAAGATAGAGGTTATAGTTGCTGATGGGGGATCAACAGACAAAACAGTTGAAATTGCTCGGCGATATGGTTGCCGGGTTTTAAAAAATCCCTTGAAAACGAGTGAGTCAGGAAAAGCGGTCGGTGTAAAAGAGGCAAAAGGGGAATTGGTGGCTTTTATTGATTCGGATAATATCTTGCCTGATAAGAATTGGTTTGTGAAGATGGTTGAGCCGTTTGGAGATAAACAGATTATCGGATCGGAACCAATTGAATATACTTCAAGACCAAATGATCCATTTCTTACACGGTATTTCGCCCAATTAGGGATGAATGATCCGCTATGCTATTTTATCGGTAATTATGACCGTATGAGTGTCCTTAGCGGGAAGTGGACGGGATTGAAGTTGGAAGCTGAGGATAGAGGTAGCTATTTCAAGGTGAAGTTGGACCACGAGCCGCTGCCGACAATCGGAGCCAATGGGACAGTAATGCAAAGGAGAGAGTTGATTGAGAAGGGCGTCGGCGATTATTTATTTGATATTGATGTAATCGTGGAAATTTTAAGAAAGAGAAAGGTTGTCTATTTCGCTAAAGTAAAGACGGGAATCGTTCATACCTATGTTGAGGATGACATCTTTAAATTTTTCAGGAAACAGCTGAGACGAATAAACGATATGTCATTTCATAAAGGTAAAGGAGGACGAGCGATTGATTGGGAAAAGAGTTTTTTTGTGAAAGTAATCTATTTTCAGGTGCTTTGTCTATTGGTTGTCCCTATCCTTTACCAAACGATAAAAGGACTTGTAAAAACACGAGACTGGGTTTGGGTTTTGCACCCGGTTATTATTTATTCGACCTGGTTTATATATCTGTATGGTTGGATGAAAGGAAAGATCAGTCCGGCCGAGAGTAGTCGAGATAAGTGGAGACAGTAGAATCTATTAATGAATAAGTCAGCTTTATACAAAGTTTGGCAGGAAGATTGGGGAAATTATTACAAAAACCCAAACATTCCCTCGGACCATAAGCTAAGAGCTGAGGTGTTAAAAATTTTTGGAGGTAAGTTAAATGGGAAAAAGGTACTGGAAGTTGGAGCAGGATCAGGAATGGATCTTACCTCTTTAGTTAAAATTGGAGCAATTGGATACGCTTTGGATTTCTCAGAGAACTCCTTAAGGGTTTGCCAAAAGATTGCGAAGATCCAAAATGTCGAGATTGAGACCGTTGTGGCGGATGCGCGAAGAATTCCCTTTCGCGAAAGTTATTTTGATCTTGTTTACTCTGTCGGGTTGATTGAACACTATAAAAATCCTGTCTTATTTTTAAGAGATCAGGTTAGAGTGCTTAAGAAAGGGGGATATCTGATAGTCGATGTTCCTCAAAAATACAATCTCTATACTCTCGTCAAAAGATATCGAATGCGTCACGGGTCGTTTAGGTTTGGCTGGGAGACCGAATATTCAAAAAATGATCTAAAATTGCTAGCATTCAAGCTTAAACTCGACACGATTGGATTTTATGGGCGAGGAAGTGCCTTTACCCTTAAATTTCCACCTGCACTCCGTAATGGGTGGGTATCAATTCTGGACTATTTTCAGAACACGAAACTTGCTCCATATGTTTGTCTTAACATCGGGATTATTTGTCAAAAGTAGGCTCTTTGGTTAGTATACTTAAATATGTCGTCAGAAAGAACTGTCGGATTAGTAATACCAGCTTATGATAAACAGAAAACCCCTTTTGAGCGTGGCTTGCTTCATGAAATTCTTGACAATGTACCATCACAAGTTAATCCGAGGATTTATGTTGTCGTTAATAACGCGACATCGGGATTTAGAAATTACATGAACAAGCTTGCAGAAAGGGAAAGCTGGCTGAGAGTGATTCACCTCCCCAACCCGAGCTCTTTTGGTCTAGCCTATCTTCGCGGTTATCAGGCGGCATTAAATGATAGTGTTGAGTTAGCAGTGGAGATTGACGGCAACGGATCTCATAAACCTTCCTATCTTCCTGGAATAATTGAGCCGATTATCGATGGTTCGGTAGATGGGGTATATACGACTAGATTCTCCCACGGCGGAGGGGTTGATCGTTATCCTCTCCAAAGAAAGCTGATTAGTTTAGTTGGTACAGTTGTCGGCAATGCTTTGTTGTTAGGAACCGGCGTTGGCTGGGTATCTGATCTGACAAGTGGTCTCCAGGGCTTTAGCGCCAGGTCTCTTAGCGACCTTTTTAGTGTATCGCCTCCGGATCAGTTTGTTTCTGTTTGGTGGGGTCCTGGCTATGCGGTTCAGGGAGAGTTGCGAGTGAAGTTTCTTTGGAGAGGGAACAGGGTATTGATGATCCCGATGATTTGGGGGAGTGATAGAGTTGATCCTCCACAAGGGTTACCAATGCGGGTACCATTAAGGGCTTTGCTAGGCCAACTTCTGATACTTAGAGAGCGCGGAAGAATCGCCAATAGTGTTAACAAGAAAAGTAGAATTGTTTATCAATCTGCTAAGAAATGACATGACGAAATCTTTTGAAAGAGGGATTAAATACCCCTCAGTTGCGGTTATCGTGCTGAATTACAACGGCAAAAGTCTTGTTGATGAGTCACTCGGATCACTTTTAAGACAGAAGTATCCGAACTACCAAATATATCTCGCTGACGACGCTTCTACAGACAACAGTGTGGAATACGTTAGACGTAAGTATCCCAAAGTGAAGATAATTAAGTCTTCAAGAAACCTTGGGCCAGCCGGGATTAGTAATTATGCCGTTGCCAGAACGCGAGAGAACTATGTTGTGCTCATGAGTGAGGACATGAAGTTTGACAAGAACTGCGTCTCGGAGTTGATGCGAGGGATTACAAGCGACAGCTCAGTCGGAATCTGTACTAGCGTCCTGGTTCGGCATGATAAAGATCCAAATACAGGAATTTATTACATTGATAATGCCGGTGGAGAGTTGGATATGTATGGGTTTGGTATGCAACATGATCCATGGAAGCCCTTTGATAAATACCCGAAAGAAATTCAAGAGGTTTTCTTTTCCTATGGGGGATCTTTTATTATTTCTCGAGAACTATTTAATGAGGCAGGTGGCTTTGACGGTAAGTTTTGGGGGCTGTCGGATGATATTGATTTATCCTGGAGAGTTCGCCTTCTCGGTTATAAGATAATTGCTAATCCTCGATCTTTTCTTTATCACCATATCTCACCATCTCTTGGGAAGCTGGGAAAAGTGAGAACAAGGTACTTAAGCGAACGAAATTCACTTAGAATGTTAATAAAAAATTATGCCCTAGAAACACTTTTTTGGGTGCTACCACGATATCTAGTATTAGAGCTGGGGGAAATGTTGTATTTCTTAATAAAGAGACGACCCGATCTGTCGTATTCAGTTTTAAGTGCGGTTAGTTGGAACCTTCATACTTTTCCTGATACTCTAAGGGAAAGGAGAAGAATTCAAGCATCACGAGTGGTCTATGATGAGGAAATAGTTAAATTGCTAAGTAAAAAGAGCTATAAATTGAAAATATTTTCGGCAGCGAATAGTTATGTCGATGCGAAGTAGTAAAACTCTTAAAGCAACCCCAAGAATGATGATTAACGTTGTCACCGGACTTGGGCCACGCGGCTATTAGAATATCCTGCGTCTTATTAGGTCAGGAGAAAGGTCGTTATTTAAAGCCATGAACCGTTTGTCGTTGACAATAGCAATGATCCTAGGGTATATGAGCTTGCCAATAAATGGCAGCGAAATTTATGCTTTATTAAGATGCCATTTATTCTGGAGTTATGGGTTTCAATGTCGGGTTTGCCTGGATGAAAGGAAAGCATAATTAGCCTTAGATAATGATTGTACAACAAGGTGAAACGCATCGGGCAATGTTGCTCTCTTTTTTTTCAAAAAAAACAAAAAAGGTTAACGTGTTGTCCTCAAATATTTTTGATCCAGTAAAGAATAAGTTTATTTATAAGGACCGAGGCTATAAAGAAATTCGCGAGCTTACTGTATAAATGAACTATCGGCAGCTTGTGCAACCGGTTTTTCTCACACTTCAAGCTTCGCTTGCCCAAAATCCTCTTCACTCTGCTGCTCAATGTGCCTTTTGATTTGTTCTTTGTTATCGGAAACACTGGGTGATATTCGCAGAAGTAAACCGCGTTAGTTTGTCTTCGTAGCTTCACTCCCTTATTATATGTCCAGAGGATTTTGGGGAGACTTCCCCTACCGGCTTACACCGATAGTTTCAGGTATTGAATTATGAAAGCAAAACCACTTGTCAGTGTAGTGATACCACTCTTTAATGGTGCTGCCACTATTAAGACCGCTCTTCTTAGCCTCATAGGGCAAAAAGGTGTGAATTATAAATTAATTGTTGTCAACAATGGGTCTACTGATCGGTCACTGCGAATTGTCCATAGGGTTTTAGGAAGATATAGGCTTAAAGCAGATCTCTTAAACTTTAAACACCCTCTCGGTCTGGCGAATGCTTATAACGCCGGGATAAAACGAGCGTTAGGAGAATTTGTAGTTACTATGCATCAGGATATGAGACTTAAAAGTTTTACAGAACTCAAGAAACTGGTTTCACCTCTCATCTTAGATAAGACGGTCGTTGTTTCGTGTCATTCGGCAGAAATTCCATTTAAAATATGGGAAACATATGGCTTTTGGCAAAAGGTCTTTTTTGACCGAGGGGCTGGAGTTGTGTTGTCCGGAGCTAATGGGAAATTTGACGGTTTTAGAAAAGAGGCGTTGATGAAAGTTGGATTATTTGATGGTCAAACTTTCCATAGCGCAGGAGAGGACGAAGATGCTATGAGAAAACTTAAGAAGATTGGAAGGATAGTCCTGTCTCGGGCAGAGACTGAACATCTTCATGGTTTCGAGCCAAGTTTTGGAGTAGGAGCAATTTTCCGTAAGCATGCTCAATACGCAGAGGCCTATGGTGCTGTCACACAAAGATATGGGCTACCAGGACCGGGAATAAGTAGGACTATCATCACTTTTCACAGAGAAATCCTCCTCCTGAGCCTGACTGTTCCCTTTGTTCAGTATCTAGGCGTCATTATCATTATTTTCTATGCGTTTTTTTACACACGACACGTCTATCTATCTCAGTGGAAAAACCCCCGCATATTACTGGTGCCGTTTGTTAACTTTAGTCTTCTTTTCGTCAGTTTTGGCTATTCTTTGAAAGGGTTTATTACTGGTAAGCAACAATTATGATTTATGCGAAACCATAAACTAGAGTTTACCGGTGAAAGGATGATAAATAGCCCAGGTAGTGGTATCTATCGAGCCCATATTAATCGTTATAAGTTCGCCTCTAAATTTGCAAACAGAAAAGTAGTTCTAGATATTGCCTGTGGAACAGGTTACGGTTCTTCTTATTTAAGCCGTTTTGCAAGAAGGGTCGTCGGCGTTGATGTCCAAAAGGATGTTTTGGAGTTTTGCGTAAGAAAATATAAGAAGCCCAATCTTGAGTTCTTAATGGAAAATAAGCATGATATAAATTTAAGATTAACTCATCGATTCGATACGATAGTTTGTTTTGAGACAATCGAGCACGTTCCAGATTATAAATTCTTCTTGAAGAAACTCAAGGAGTATCTTAAGAGAGGAGGAACCCTAATTCTTTCTACCCCTAACAATTTTCTCCATCAGTATCCACCGGCTAATAAATTTCATATCTATGAATTTGATATTATCGAGCTATCAAAGATTTTACATAAATCATTCGCTGGTTCAGATATCACTCTTTATGGGCAAGGTCGGACTCTCGTAAGGAGAAGTGATCGTCAGGAAAATAAAGATTTTTTACGGTCGGCGATTGGTAACATCTTCGGAAAAATTTTTGAATTTGATGCTAATCACACCAAACTATTAAGATTGATTGCCCATAGAAAATTTTATAAACTGATTGGAAATTTACAGAGAAATTACCCTAATAACATAGACTTTTATAAAATTAACCCTAATACTGACTTCACTAATCCAGAAGTCGCAATTTACGTTGTAAGGACATAATGATAGATAACAGAAAAGAACCAATGGTGTCAATCGTTATTCCTTCCCATAACAACCGCCGCCGCGATTTAGTAGATAATATTAGCTCGATAGTAAAAGGAAAATACAAAAACTGGACAATAACAGTAATTGATCAAGCCAACACTGACGATACGTATTCACACATCAGAAAACGTTTCCCTAAGATAAAAGTAATTCGTAATTCAAAAAATTCTGGGGCAACTGGAGGTAAGAATCAGGGCATCAGATTGTTACCAAGGGGTGCAGATTATATTTTGTTTCTTGATAGTGACTTTGTTGCTGAAACGAACGCGATTAGCGAGTTAGTTTTATCGATAAATAATAAACCGGAATATGGTGGAGCGACGGCAAAAATTTTGTATTATCATTCTCCAAATATTGTTCAATACGCTGGTTCGTCGGTAGGTTTGATAACAGGTATCAATTGGTCAAATTCGGGCCCTGATGACGGCCGATTTGATAAGCTGATACCTACCGAGGGGGCCGGAGGGGCGGTTCTCGTAAAAAGAGAAGTAGTTAAAAAGGTTGGTTTTTTCGATGAGGCCTTTTTCCCTGTTTATTATGAAGATGCAGATTATTGCTATAGAATGGGAAAGGCAGGGTATAAGATTCTTTACGTACCAACGAGTCGTTTTTATCATAAAGCTCCCTTTCAGAACACTGAGGCATGGTTAAATAATGCTTATTTGACGGCGAGAAATAAACTTATTTTTATGAAAAAACACTCGGTTTTCTTTATTTTTTTTCTGGTAATTTATCCCATATTCCCTTTGTTTTATCTTCTCATCTCATTGAAGTATCGGCGTTATGACGCACTAAGAGAATATATGAGAGGGATCATTGACGGTTTTGGTTATATTATTCGGAATTGAGAATGGATAGAACTTGACTTTTTATTTTGACATTGATAACTAAAAGATATTACATTTAAAATATATAATTTTGAATCACCAAGAAGAGAGAATGAGGATATTTATAAACTTTGATTAGAAAGGAAAGATGAGGATTGTCGGTTTCTTGAATGCTTACTCACAGGGCTTAAGCGGGGGTGACGCATGTTTTTTAAATATAGCCAAAGAAATTGGCTTAAAAGAAGACTTAGTAATTGTTACTTCGAAAATGGGGAGGGAGCTGTGTGAAGACCGCGCCATTAAGGCGAAGTTCATTGTGACTTCGCGCGAAACAAAGTTTGGCAACGTCTATTTCATCTATTTAGAGAGATTACTAAAAACATTTCTTTTCTTAAGGTCTCGCCCCTTTAAGGACGGCGTCGTGTACGCGTCGTCCGATTTTTTACCCGATGTCCTCCCCGCTTGGTTACTTAGGAAAAGTAAACACCGGTTATGGATACAGAAAATTTTCCATATAGTTCCGCCCGAAAGAATCATCTCTTACCTTTTTCAAAAAGTAAGCCTTTTTTTAATAAAGTCAGCCGATTTAATTATCACTGATAACCAGGGACTAAAAGAGGAGTTGATCGGGAGGCACGGTTTTTTTACAGGGCAAGTCGAATTCATATCACCCGGAATCGACTTAAAGAAAATAGCAACAATTACCCCCTCAAAGGAACGATACGAGGGGATTTTTGTAGGCCAGCTGAGAAAATCAAAAGGAGTCTTTGATTTAATTCCCATATGGAAAAAGGTAATAAAGGTAAGACCGGCAGCGAAATTAGCTGTCATCGGCAAAGACGTCGGGGGTACAGAGAAAATATTAAGAATGATAATCCAGAAAGAGAAACTGGAGAAACATATCATCATCCTAGGATTTCTTCCAAAAAACGAAGACGTCTATGCACTTATGAAGGCCTCCAAAGTACTGCTGCTTCCGAGTTACGAAGAGGGCTTCGGTATGGTGGCCGCTGAAGCATTATCTTGTGGGATTAAAGTTGTTGCTTATCGGCTACCGGCTCTCGAAGAGAACTTTAAATCAGTAGTAAAAATGGTGGGAGTAGGGGACGTCGACGCATTTGCCGGCGAATTGTTAAAAGTATTTAAGGGTAACCGTCCTAATCTAAACAACGCCAAGCTTCTCGTTAATAGGTTTGATAAAATCGATGTTATTAATAAAGAACTTACGCTAATAAAAAATGCGCTCAAATCCGCTCGTTAGTATTTGTATCCCTACTTACAATTCGGCCAAGATTATTCGACCGCTATTGGAATCGCTAAAAAAACAAAGCTACCAAAATGTAGAGATTGTCATAAGTGACGATGCTTCCAGTGATGAAACGATAAGTATAATTAGGTCTTTTCGCTTTAGTAAACTCCGGGTGCAGAAAAACAAACATAATTTAGGCTACGGTAGGAATCTTCAACAACTGGAAAAGTTAGCAAAAGGAGAGATTATCTATCTTATGGCTCATGACGATATATTGATCAATGACGGCATCACAAAAACTGTTCATGCATTTTGTAGAGATCCTCAGGTAGGGGTGGTGACAAGGGCGTATTACTGGTTTGATACCGATCCTACAAAACCTGTCAGGCATATTCCTCCGATAGATCCCCGCAAAGACCGGAATATTGATATAAAAAAAACACCCCTCAAGATAATTCCCATTATCGAAAGTGTCGGACAACTATCCGGGCTTGCCTATCGCCGTGACCTTTTTACCCATTTTCACCATGAAGTGTTCCCCGCTCATATCTATCCCTTTATGGAAATTCTCAAGCGATCAAGCTGTGTCTTTCTGAAAGATTACACCGTGGCCATCGGTATTTCTGTAAGCCAGACGCGATCCAAACCAAAGATCTATTCCGTTTCTCCTACCCTCTCTTGGATGAAGATGTTTGATACCGTCTTCAGGGAAACAGAGTTTAACTCGGTCAGGAGAATAGCCAAGGATCACATGCTTCAGAATTATTTAGGACTGATCCAACTAAAAAATTACGGACAAACCCCATTTATTTTATATAGGGAAATTCTCGTTATGTTAAAACTAAGGTGGAGGAATATACTCTCTCCCGCATTTTGGTTTTTTTCTCTCGGAACAATTCTTACTCCGCGGTCACTACTTCGATATCTAGTCGATAACTACAAAGCAAAACTTGCTCGCCCGAATATTCCTGAAAAACAGCTAAAGTTTAATTAAGCAGATTTTTTTATAAAAAATGGTTAGGTCTATGAAATTTATCAAGTGGTTGGTAGCAATTAGCTTGATAACGATTTCCCTGATCGGGCTTTACCTAAAGATTAATCAGGATTCCGGGTATTATCAGATACAAACCAAGGACTTAGTATCTTCAAATTCACAAATCGGCGTCTGGCAAATATTTTCGCACCCGGCGTCAACCGGGGAAGCCTGTTTTTTGGACACCCCGAAGACTATCAGCCTAAAATTTGCAAGGCCTACGGTTCTAAATGGTTTTTCTATCTTTTTCCCCGGGACCGACAGCTCGATGTCTTTTAATCCTTCGTCTTTCGACGTTTACTATGTCGATAATCAAAACATTCGCAGGCTTTGGGTAAGTAGAGATAATTATCGGGAATCATTTTTTAAATATGTATCTCCCGATAGTCATGTAGTTTCTTCTTTTGAACTGGCGGTAAAAGAGCCGTCCCTAGATTCAATAGGTAGACCGCAAGCTGTCTGCCTCCAGGACTTGAAATTTTATAGAAGAATTGAAGAAGGACAATTTAGCCTACTTCTTAAAGACCTCTTAACTCAACAAGGACTGGTTAACTACTGGGTTTACTATTTTATTTTTCTAGCCCTTATTGTTATCCCGGGTTACGCATTTCTTCACCTTACAAGCCGATTATTAGCCAAGAGGTTGGATCCGGAAAGTTTATTAATATTCAGTCCGATCTTTTCTTTCGTTCTATTAGTCATTTTCGGAACCGTTCGCCTGATTTCCGGAGCACAGTGGTTTTATGGTTTTTATTGGCTTCTTTTTCTCGCTTCATTTTTCTATTTATTGCTCAGCAAAGCGTACCGGGATTTAAAATCACAAAAAGCTATTGTTGCCATCTGGTTTATCACTATCATCGTAATATTTTTCCCAATTGCCAGAAGAGATCTTCTTTTTAATATGCCCGTTATCGGGGAATATCTTGATAGCCGGAGCTCTCTTCCGTTCGAAGGCTATATGGGATACTTTATTGACAGTCGTCTCCCGTGGGGTTTTGGTAGGGTCTATTATAATCGCTATGCCTTAAATAGCCCGGAAGTAAAATTGCTCACGCAAGATACTCCGGTCTTTGACAAACCTCCCTTTCTCCCTCTGGCGGTAACGATCGTGATCGGATTGTTTGGTGAGGGACACTTTCTGTATCAACGCTTCTTGGAGATATTAGCCTCACTTTATTACGTATCTTTTTATGTCGTGATTAAGAAAATATTCTCCGGTCGAATAGCTTTTGCAGCCAGCTTAATGATGTTGCTTAATGTTCAACTGTCGCAAATGCCGATTAACATAGAAGTCTATTACAAGTACTTTACGCTCTATCCGGTATTATTATCTCTACTTTTACTTTTGGGTCCTCGTAAAGGCCCCACATTGGCAATTGGCCTGTTACTGGGCACCGCTTTTTTAATCCACCCGCTTACTTTAATTTATAGCTTGACCATATTAATCCTTTATTTCCTTACTAATCGAAATCTAATAGAAGTTGCACGAAAAACATTGCCAATAACACTTATCTTGGGCATTTTGGTCGGGCTCTGGTATTTCTTTCCCAAGTTATCCGGATTAGATAAGTTAAGTACTAGAGACAGCAGTTATTACTTTAACGAAGTTACGAAAACCGACAGCAACTTAATACAAAATAAATCATTAATATTGATCTCGCTTTTTATCCCAAACGTCTTATTAAAGGGGGGAAAAGACGTTGTCCTCTCACCCCTTTCAGATGACTATCTCCAACAGTTTTTTCGATTCTCCCTTTTTGCGAATCTAACGCCGGTTATACTAATACTTTTTGTTTATTATTTCTTTAAAGATAATCGTAAAAACTGGTCAATAGCGTTCTTAAGCGTCGCCCCGCTTTTAATATATTGGCTTGGATATCTTCATCGCTATGATCGATGGTATAGCTACGGAAGTACTTTCTTTCTCTTATTTCCTTTTGTCGTACCGCTGGCGATTTCGTATGTACTGGCAAGATTATCTCAGGTAACAAACGGGCTAAGACTGGTGGTACTGGTAAGCTATCTTGCATTTATGGCTGTTGCTCTTCGCCACCTGAGTGGCCTTTTTAGCGTATATAACAGCCGCCTTCTGTCAGTTGATATTTTCACTGTTCTTATAATTATTCTCTTTGTCGGCCTTTCGGTTATACTTATCAAAACGAGCTTAATGCCTAATGGCCAAAAAGGCCCTGGACGGGATAATGTCAAGGATTCATAACAAACGTTGTTCTCAGTGATTGTCCTAATAACAATTATTTCCTATGAAAGTGCCTATCATTAGAGGTTTCATGCAAAGAATTTGGGATGAAAGTATGTCCTTGAATAAAGCGAATATTTTATCGTTGTTACAAGTATCCGAAAGTGCAAAGCTCTTAGATCTTGGTTGCAACGATGGTAATTGGACAATTCAACTGGGAAAAAAAATTGGAACGAGAAGTTTATTTGGAGTGGATGTCAGTGAAAAATCGCTGAAAGAAGCGCAAAGACGTGGAGTGAAAGCAAAAAAGGGAGACCTGAATAAAATATTTCCTTTCCCTGACAACTTCTTTGATTGTGTTCATGCGAACCAAGTCATTGAGCACCTGTGGGACCTGGATAATTTTGTCAAGGAGATAAACCGCGTTCTTAGGGTTGGTGGATATTGTATCGTCTCAACGGAGAACTTAGCTAGCTGGAGTAATATCTGCTCTCTGTTGCTTGGCTGGCAACCCTTTAGTCTTGCCAACATAAGTGTTGTTTCCGGAGGGGGATTGGGCAATCGGTTTGCTCTGAGCCGTGGTCGTCCGATTGAATCAAAAAGTTGGATGCATACCAGAGTACTTGCCATACGGGCCCTGGAGGAACTGTTTGCCAAACACGGATTTGCCCCGGAAGACACAATGGGTGCAGGTTATTTCCCCTTACCGGCATTTTTAGGTCGGCTTGAGCCCACACACAGCCAATTTATTACCATCAAAGCAAGAAAGATTTTCCGATAGGGGATGTTTTATCATGTTTAACGATTTAGTTAGATCCGCTTACCACAACCCCATTATGGAACGGCTCTTCCACACAACAGTTCATTGCCTAAAGACAGAGCTCAACGGTTGTGAGTCTGTTTTAGATTTGGGTTGCGGTCCCCAGTCTCCTCTCTCTTTCTGTGCGGGAGTAAAACATAGCGTTTGCGTAGAGCCCTTTAGCGAATATCTTGTCAGATCAAAAAAAAGGAAGATTCACAATCGCTATATATGTAAACGAATTGAGGATATTTCCTTTCCCAAAAAAAGTTTTGATGCCGTCATCATGATCGAAGTACTGGAACATCTGGATAAGAATTCGGGGTTGGAGATTATCCAAAAAGCAAATGAATGGGCGAGAAAAA